>CAXNEV010000201.1:0-6802 GCA_964200925.1 Candidatus Latescibacterota bacterium
ATAAACACCCATGGCCTTAAAAAGAGGTTTTAAATGTCCCGCATTACCCCGGAACCCGCACAATTTTATCAAAAAAACGGTTATTACCTGTTTCGCGAACCCGTTTTTTCGCCCGATAAATTTCAACAACTGTCAGACATCTTTGAAGAATTGCTGATCAAAAATCCACACAAACGGCCCGATACGTTGGATACGCCGCACTTTGACGAACCGCGCCTACTCGATTTTTTGCTGGATGAAAACATTCTCGATCTGGTTGAACCGCTCATTGGCCCCGACATTGGTTTGTGGTCGAGCCACTTTATTTGCAAAGAACCCAAAACCGGACGCGCAACGCCCTGGCATGAAGATTCAAAATATTGGAAGGGGCGTTTTGATCATTTTGGCGGCATTGTGACCATCTGGCTTGCCATTGACAAAGTGGATCGCAAAAACGGTTGTATGAAAGTGATTCCGGGCAGCCACACAGGAGAAGACCGCGACTATCGCCCGGTGGATCGCGAAATTAATACGTTTGGATCTGAAATTGTGGGTGTGGATGAAAAAAAAGCGGTCTATTTTGAACTTGAACCCAACGAATGTTCTTTTCACGATTCGCGCATGATGCACGCCGCCGATGCCAATCGCAGCGATTGTCGCCGGTGCGGTTATACGATGCGTTATTTTTCTCAGCAAATGAAATACGACCTGTCCAACGAACGCTACCGCACATTCAAACTCTGGCATTGCCGGGGCAAAAATCCGCACAACAATCCGGTTGTGAATTGATGAAGAGCGAATCAGTGGGTTATCTATTCATCTATTTGTTAATTTGTGGGACCGGAAATTTATTTCTGTAAAACCCATAAACAAGGTTCTCATGATTACAGATGCACACAAACGACAATTCATCGACGAAGGATATTTTATTCTCGAATCGGTGATTCCCCAGCACCATCTGGAACTTTTGCGCGGCGAATGCCAGACTTTTATTGACAAAATGAATGCCCGGATGGATGCCGAAAATACCGACGTGATGGGCATTAACCACCGCAACAAACGCTACTTTGTTGCCAACTGTTTTCGCCAGCAACCGCGTTTGCGCGAGTTTCTCTTTAGCGATCTCATGGCTAAAATATGTCGTGCGACACTGGGTGAAAATGCCTATCTTTTCTGGGAACAATACGTGGTTAAAGGCGCAGAAACGGGGATGAAATTCTCCTGGCATCAGGATTCTGGTTATGTTGGTTATTCCGACCACAAACCCTATCTTACCTGCTGGTGTGCCCTGGATGACATGAGCGAAGAAAACGGCACGGTTCATTTGTTGCCCTTTTCACGCAGTGGCATTCGCTCCTGGGTGCATCATATTGTGGAACCTGGCAGCAACGACAAAGTGGGTTATTTTGGCAGCGACCCCGGCATTTCTGTTCTTGTGCCGGCAGGCAGCATTGCCGTTTTTTCGAGTATTGTGTTTCACAGCAGCGGTGCCAATACCACATCCAACATGCGCCGCGTGTACCTGGCGCAATATTCCTGTGAACCCATACTCTCGCCCGACAAATCCAAACTCTGGGGCAATGCCGAACCGTTTTTACACAATGGCCAATCTACGGTCGGCAACCCACCACCCGATATACCGTCACGATTGACGACCTAAAGGAAAAGCTCCGGCACAAAACCGGCCCTTATTTAACCTCACTGGTTATTCCTGAAAACCATCAATTGCCAAACACAACCGACCACGATGTTGTATCTCCAACCGTTGTCACAGACACAATCCACGAACCATTTGCCCCCTGGTGAATCGGAGCAGGTCGTCCATCCACCGTCGCGGAAACACCTGCACATCCTGCACCGGCAATTGCAATAAATCCCGTTTGCCCAGCCGGTCGGTGCAATTCACCCGACAGCGTATTCACCTTACCGTTCCACGTTACACCCGTCAACTCCACACCTCCACTCTGGTGAAAACTCGTGCCCAATACCCACGGGTGCGCGCGTTGTTTGCGCAAACACAATAACTTCACGCCCGGCCCAAAAAACGCCACATCGAGCATCCCCGGTATATCGCCAACCGTTAAATCCTGCATATCTCCAGGATGGCCATACCCGTTGGCATTCACCCGTTTTCCGGGCACCGTTCCGACAAACTGCCCCGACCAGAATTCGTATGCCCAGTGTTTTTCTGATGTTTGCAGTCCAATCATCTCAAATGGCACCACAAACCGCGCAATTTGCATCGCATCCTTTCGTTCAGAAAACGCAAAAAAACCCACCAGATCCCACGTATCCCAATCGGCCTCTACATGCAAATGCCACACCGAACCCGGCGGATGTTCATTTGGTGCAGGCTTTTCTCCTTTATAAGAGGGCGCATAATCAAATGCACCGGCATCATAAACCGGCTCAAACAAATCCACGGGCCGGGCCGAAATTCCCAGCGGTGGCAACGTGGCCGTCAGCACCTGCCAGCGATCTTCGGGCAATGTGGTCAACGTATCGGAAATATCCACCTGTCCCCCGGCCATAAAAACCGCCGTTGCTCGCACTCTTGCTTCCTCCAAAGTGCCGGGCAAACCCACACACAAACACGACGGCTGCAAAATACCCCATCTCCGATTTTTAAACAAATGACAGGATAGGGCAATGTGGTTTGTCTGCTGAAATGACATCAGTTGAAACCCCGTATTGCCCGTATCATTACACGTATAAAACAATGGCCAGTGTCCGGTGCCCGGCATTTCAGCCCCACCACAACACAAAATCTGTGCATTTGGCAACGCCTCGCGAATAATGCTCGCCCCGATTCGCGAGGCCTCCAATCCTCCGCCGCAAACCACCGAACGATTTTCCCGCTTTTTCGCCAGCGGATGTGTTAAACACCCGATAAAATCCGCCTTAAAATACCGCACCCCGCGACGGTGCAAACTGTCAATTTGCCCGCGCAACCACTGTTGTGCCCCAACCTGCGACACATCCAGAATAAACACCTTGCCATGCGGCTCCCAAAACCACGTCCAGTAGGATGCCGGAGAACCCGACCCATCGGCAATTAACCATTCGGGATGTTCTTTTGATATCGGATCAAATTCAGAAATCGTATAAGGCGCTTTCCACACCCCCAAATCAAACCCCAATGCCTCCAGCCGTTCCGACAACCAGCGCAACCCGTGAGCAAAGCGCTCGTTCTCTTCAAATGCGCCTGGCAAATGGTCGCGCTCCCAACCCAGATCCAGCGAAAACACCTTAAGTCCCAACGGCTTTAATCGGTCAACCGCAATTTGGGCATTCTCCAAAATGCGATCTTCCGACACACTCAACCGATGCGGATACCAGCTACACCACGTCACCAGCGGCTGATCCAAAATCTCTATTTGATGCTGATCGCGCACCGCATCGCCATAGGCTTCCAGCAATTGCCATGCATCTGAACCAGCCAAAAACAACACATCTTCCAAAAGGAGTGCCTCACCTGGGGCCACCTGCAAATCTCCCCCATCAAAACCCACCCGCCACGAAGTTGGCTCATCGCCATCTCCATACACCAGTTCAACCTGCCCAATCCACCGTTCCGAAGACAAAAACCCCGTCAAAAACGCCATCTTTGCATCGCGGTCATAAGCCACCCAAACATGATCCGACACCCGGCGCGGGCGCTCAATAGGGGTTTCACCACTGTCTTTGGTCGATTTTTCATGAGGGTTCAAAATTGGCCGCACGCGCCCAGAATAATTGCCCTGTTCCATCACCCGAACAGCTTTTTCATCTTTCCCCAAACCAACACTTTCAGATTTCAGAATCCCCACGCGGTTGAGCACCAGCGCATTATCACCCACATTTTCAAACAGCGCAACAAGCGCCACACCCGAATCACCAAACGGCTCAAACGTGAGCGCACATTGGGCGCGATCTCCAAACCTATAAACCAGCACCAGTTCATCGGCAGTATCCGTTCGAACCTCACAAGAGGAAGGCAACCAATCCACATCGTCAATCCGCACTGTTGGTTGAAGCTTCGGCAATAAAAACCCCGCCCAATCAGCAACAGACACATTCAGGTGATGATCTTTTTTCACGTCAATAACAACTCGTCCACCAGTCACAGGAATTCCTTTCTGAATATTTAAGAAAAACAGAGCGAACCCGAAGATCCGCTCTGTCGTTTTGTAACACCTTTAACATGCTTACGGCATCACCGTCACCGTCCAGGTATCTTTTTCCATCAACAACGCACATGTCAACTGATCCATTGGAATGAGCACAGACGACAATTGTGCCGTCAAAGAATGCTGGCTCAACAAATTCTTTTGTGCATCCACCGCGGTTGCACACAACAGGCACACCCCCAAAATTATAACGCGCCCGAACATGGCACAACCTCCTGTTTACAGGTTTTCTTTACCGCGTCACCCTGAAACGCCACGCACCTTGAAGCCCTGAATCTTTTGCTGTAAATACAATGCGATGAAGATGTGTGCCCCAAACCCCGCCAAGCCGGGAATCGGTAATTTCAATGCGTTCCACATGCACGTCAAACACATTGGTTTCAAAATGCACCGTGGCCGAACCACTCATTCGGTTGCGTCCAAATGCCGTTGCTTTCAATATCATTTTACCCGCTTGAATGTCCACATCACACGGCGTCATCATGTGCATCGTAATCGGCCCCATCAGCGAACGCAGTGCAAACCGATCGTAAATGATCACCTCTTCCCCGCGCAACAGCGCCACCATGCGATCCCACGACTTAATGCCAGCCTCAGGCGGATAGGCCCCGGAAATATCCATATTCAATTCGGCCCGCAAATCCCCGGCTTCATACAACACCCCTTTGGCGGCAAACTGTTTGCCGGGCAACTGCTGCCCTCCATTGACAATGGGCAACGTGTGAAACGCCGATTGCATTGTCCACAAATCATACCGATTGGGCCCAAATGTTTTGGCCGTATAAGTCTCCACACCGGCATCCACCAGCACGGGTTTGCCATCGATATACACAATCACATTGCCCACATCGTTGTGATTGTGGCTTTCGGCATTGTGCCCCCCTTTGGCCGCCACATAAAACCCCGAAGAGGAACCAGCCTGATCGCGGGCTGCAAAAAACTGAATGCCATTGAGCCACACATCTCTCGGCAGTGGTTGAGAAGGTGGCGTCTCCAGCAATTCTTTCAATGTAAACAATGCCGGAAGCTGCCGTCCCAAACTGTCGCCCGGCCCATCTTTTGCCAGATTCTGCTCTTTGGCAGCCCATGCACCCAATGCCATCATTCCCAGATCGCCAATCGCCTTGCCATACCGAAACGTCAAAGAAGCCGATGGGGTGACAATCGCCGAGGCATCGGCAAAATTGACAAAATAGTGATCGGCAATCTGCGCCCGATAAATAAACTGCCCCATATTGCGAATCAACGGCTCTGTATAAACATCCACCGCACCCTTGGTGGCACTGTGCAACAACTCCAGATTGTCAAACAAAGACGCAGCCGCCCGGCCCCAATAACCCGGCCCTTCATCACAGCCTCCATCACTGTGATAACTGTTGATAAACATATCCAGACACCGCAGAATCTTTTGCACCGCCGCCACCCGGCGATTTCCATCTTCTTCCAAAAGCAAAACAGCCGTTAGCCAGTTGGAACAAATCCACGGATTCCAGTTGTTCACGCGCGGTTCATTGTAATACGGATGATTGCTAAACCCCATCCACCAGAAATCGTCGCGTTCCAAACACGGCCCTAAGGCACGCCGCTGGGCTTCAAACACAATGCGCGGGCGAATCAAGGGCGAGGCCCCATCGAGCCGATCACCCAACAAATACCACGTCCATGCCAGCAAATTCAGCGTTTCAGCCGCAAACAAATCCACCGTTACATCCTGCACATCGGGCAAACCTGGCCCCTCTTTTTGCATATACAAATGCGCGGGCACCCCCCAGTAAGTCTCTTCACACGTGGCCCAGATGCCATTCATAATCGCATCTAAAAACCGGCCCTTGCCTTCAACACATTCGGCCAGCACCAGATCGCGCAGCGCACCTCGCCTATCATTGCGAATGTCCTGATACCGACTGCGGTCTCCCTCGCGTTTAAATTCCATAAAAACGGTTGCGGGCAGTGTTGGCCAATCAAACGACAACGCATCTTTGCCCTGTGACAGAAAAGACGAGCGAATAGACTCTGGCAAAACCGCCCAGGCATCGGGTTCGTGCACGGTTGGATACGGATGCCAATCTTCGCGTTTTAACAACAGCCCTTGTAGCCGATTGCCATAACGTTCGGAAAGCATAGACACCTCTCCTGACAAAGGATTTGAGAATATCCAAATATTGATTAAATTTGAAAATATGCAGGCTTATCTATATCGTGCCATGAACAAAGGTGGGCAACGTCATGATTGATTTAAGCATATATCAGACAGAAATTCAAAAATTGTGTCAATCGCTTGCTGTCAAACAGATGGATCTTGTTGGATCGGCTGCACGGAAAGATTTCCAACCAGAATCAAGCGATATCGACGTTTTGATCGAATTCCAAGGAGAAGAAGCCCTTTTTAATAGATATTTTGAATTAAAACAAGGCTTGGAAAAAATCTTTGGAAGAAAAGTCGATGTCATTCAAAACGGTGCAATTAGAAACCCATACTTGCGCCAGTCTATCCAAGAAAACAGGATTGCGATTTATGAAACATAACTCGACTTTTGCAGTGAAAAAAGACCATATAAAGTGATATCCCGTCAAAAGCCTGGCAGAAAAAGAGTCCGAAAACGAGTTGTGTAAAGACGAGGATCTGATTAGGATTTCTCCAAAAACAAGCGACA
>CAXNEV010000202.1:0-6751 GCA_964200925.1 Candidatus Latescibacterota bacterium
GGCCACAAAAGCACGCAGCACAAACAAAGAAAGGCCGGTTAATACAACCACAATGCCAAATGTAAACAACAACATTTTGCCACGCAAACTCAGCAGGTGTCGCATGGGTTTCTTTTCTCGATTGAAAAACGACAATGGACGATAGACCATGGTTTTTGTCGTCCATCACCTATCGTCCATCGCCACATCCAGCACAAAGTTCACACATAGGGTATCTTGTGTTGTTTTAAAACGAAAAATCAACCTGTGTTTCTCCCACTTCTGGCACCGAAACCAAACGCGATCGGGCACCGTGTTCGGGGTGCCAAACCGTTACTTGATAACTGCCGGCTGGCATTCCTGACAACACATAGGCCCCATTGTTTTTGGGCACGGTAAAAAAATCTGTATCCAGCACCAGAATATACGCCTTCATGCCCGGGTGAATTTCACAGCGCACCACCACAACCACACCAGCTTTTTCAAATTTTTGATAGGTTGTGTCTCCTTGGGCATATCGCCCCAGATCAAACCGATCACCCGATACCACCGAAAAAACATTGTGATAAAAATCGTCTTGATTGGGAAATCCAACAGATGTTCCTATTTTAACGGGCAACACATGGGGAACAAATCGCTCGTCTTTTTGCACCATGACAGGTTCTGGCCGAAAGGTCAATGAATCAGGCTTTCCCGCCAGGCCTTCTATATAAACCACCGTATTGCCGGGGCCATCGGTGGGCGTTTCGTCCGAACGCGATCCCGACCGATAAGGCCCCATATAGTAGCGTTTGGGCTGGGTTTGTTTGGCCGAGACCTCAACAGACACAATCCCCCGAATGCTGCCAGCTTCGATCATACCTTGCCCTGATAGGACAAACACCCCCATCACCAAACATAACAATCGCATAAGAACCTCGTTCAAAAAGACACCGAAAGTTGTGCACCTGCCAGCGTTATGCGGGGCAATCGGAGCCTGTGTGTGTCTTGAACAATCACTTTGCACAAAACGCCGTCCCAAAAATAATACCCCAGGCCCCCTTCCACGCGCCAAATATCGTCATCCCACGAAACGGCTTGACCGGCCTTGTCGGCAATTTTTCCAAAGGTGATGCGATCATAACGCACCGCGCCATACCAGCCTGGCAAAAATGCATATCGCCCTTCCACATACCAGCCCGTGCAGGTTAAATCGGTTGGGTTGCCCTGCACATCCACAATGCGCGGCATTTCCCAGCGGTTCAACACCAGTTCTCCAAGCACCTTGAAATGGCCAATTTCATAGGCCGCATCAAAGCCAAATGCTTCCTGAACAAAATCTTCAGGTTTTTTTCCAAGTGGTTTTAAAGCGTTTGCCACCGATGCATCCAAATAGGCCCCGCGCGCAAAAGAGGTTCCCACAACCAGACCCACGAAGGGAACGGCGGCCACGCGTGTTATAACCTGTTTGCCCTCGTTGTTGTCAACACCTGTCTGTTTTGGATCCGACAATGTGCCATGTGTCAAACCCAGGCTGTATTCCAGTCGCCACAAACTGCCAAAAGCCCGCACCCCCGTATCCCAGCAGCCATCGTAAATAATCGGCAGTCCAGCACGAGGCGCCGGGTTGCCTCCCCCGCTAAACCCTGTAAAAAGGCTGGCGTTGCCCTGCCCCCAGCTTTTCAACAAATCTGTGTTGTCGAGGGGCAATTGCGCGGCGCGCAACGACGTAAAATAATGGTGTGTCAAAGGCGTGGTTAACAAAGGATTGTGATTGGAATAGGCACGCGGGCCATAACTGCCAAATGTGGTGGACAACTTGCCCATTTCGAGAAAAAGTTCATAATGCGGATGTTTTATGGCGGCAAATTGCACAATGGGGCGCCATAAATTCGATATGGCTGTGCTGGATGTGGGGTGAAGGACAATCTGGTTAAACACCGTCAGGCGCGAGGTAATCACCACGTCGCAAAACAGGGTTGCCGCCATATTGTCAAACGGGCTTTCCCCGCGCCGCAGGGTGTGGATCAACGGTGCGCCCTTTTCATTAAAGGCCGTGGCAAAATCAAAAATTCCGCCAAAATAAAAAGCAGGATCAATGGTTTTTTGGCCATGCACCGACAAAGGCACACAACACAACAGCGCAAAGATTAAAAACAAAAAGCGGGGTTTCATAACCAATCTCTGGGCAATGAGTCATAACGGAAGCATAATGTTTTTAAACGCAAATCACCAAAAGGAGTTCGCAATTTTTTAGGCAAAAGACCACAATTTCAAAATCGTCTTGCACAAAATCCATTCCAGATCTTCAGGTGTAAAAAACAGTTCTTTTCGAATCAAATCCAGTGATTCTATATAACCCGTGCCCAGCAACACGTGCGGAAAGTCTGTGCCCCACATCAATCGCTGCGGCCCATAGGCATCATAAATGCGCTTGATCATGTCAAACACATCGCGGTGGGGATAGGCCTGTTGAGAGCGGGCAGCCACATTGGATATTTTTACATGCACATTGGGATAACGCGCCCAGTTTAACAGGTTGGTCAACAGCGGTTTGGGGTCGGGTTCATTGGCCGGAATGCACGCTATGTGATCCACCACCACGTTCACGTTGGGAAACCGCGCAATAATGGGTTCAACGGGCGCATGATCTTCTGGTTTGCCAAACAAATTAAAACATGCGTTTAAATTTTGCGCACGGGCCCACAAAACATCCTGGTTTTTTGCTGCCAATCTGGAGGGGTCACCATAACGCGACAGGTGAATGCGCATGCCGCCAAACCCCTGTTCGGTTACCAGTTTGTCCAACTCGTCGGGGGCTTCGGGTTTTGTGGGATCAACAAGGGCCTGTGCGGCAAATCGCTTCGGATACTTTTTTAAACAATCGGCCACATATCGGTTGTCAAACAAATAGTGAATCGGCTGCACAATCACCGCTTTTTCAACCCCGGCCTGGGCCATGGTTTTTAACAACAGTTCTGCCGAGCCTGGCTGGTTGGGGCGGCTTTGCCCAAAAGGATATGCCACCTCGTCATCGCTCCACACATGCAAATGGGGGTCAATAATCATCCCGTTTCCCTCTTTTTTGATACGCCATTTTTTGTTCCCGTTTAACAGGTTCCCAGCCCTATTTTCACGCTTTATTTTTGCGTTTGCATTGCCCCAAGCGGGGTGTTTTTACAGCATTTGCAACGTCAGAAGGCTAATGAATTATCTTCACTCTGTCAAGATGGAAAAACCGCATTCATGAGCTGTAGAAACTGTGCTTGACCTGATTTGGTGGAAGTAATATGTTTTAATCCCTCACCAGATGTTATCGCCATTCACCTTCACACCAACCCACATCTCCCAATGATCACCTCCTATTGCGCACTCAAAACCCTGATAGACAAAGCCCTTGCGTTTCCGTGTATTGCACTTGACACGGAATTTGTCTGGGAACAAACCTACTTTCCACGCCTGGGCATTATTCAACTGGGTTTGTCAGACACCGATTGTTATCTCATCGACGCGCCTGCTATTGAAGACCTGTCGCCTTTGGGCGCATTATTGGGCAATACCAACGTTGTTAAGATTTTGCACGATGCCCAGCAAGACCTCTGGATACTCAAACGAGTCACGGGAGGAATTCCGAAAAATATTTTCGACACGCGTTGTGCTGCGGGTTTTGCCGGCATGAGTTCAACCCTGTCGTTGAGCAATTTGTTGCGAACCTGCCTCGATGTGCACCTGTCCAAAACCGAAACGCGCACCGATTGGCTCCAACGCCCCCTGTCCGGTGAACAGCGCATGTACGCTTTAGATGATGTGCGTTATCTGCCGGCCCTGCGCCAGCATTTGTTGGAGGTCGTTCACAAACGCGGTTGTACCGACTGGCTAATGGATGAACTGGTCTTGTACAACAATCCAATACTTTACGACGACCGTCCGCCCGACGAACAATACCAGCGCGTTAAAGGCACAGGCCGGTTGTCGCGACACGAAATGGCAGTGGTGCGCGAACTGACAATATGGCGCGAACATGAAGCCCGAACCAGCGATGTACCGCGCAACCGCATTTTAACCGATGATGCCATTGTGGAAATAGCCAAAAAAAAGCCCCATTCCCCAAGGGCTATAGAGCGTGTACGCACACTCAACGATCGCGACAAACAGCGTTTTGGCGATGCCATCATTCAGGCGGTGAAACACGGCCTCATGCTCGACGAACACCATTGCCCGCCAGTCTCTGATCCGTCCATGCCCAATCCCTTTCACGATGCCCGTCTCGATTTGGCCATGGCTTTTATGCGCGGTCGTTGTTTATCATCGGGCATCGACATTCCGCTGGTGGCTTCGCGGGCCGACATCAAGGACTTTGTAACCAATGGACATCCCCCCAAAAGCAATCGGTTGCTCAATGGTTGGCGCAAGGAATTTCTCGGCAACGATTTGCGCGATCTGCTCAATGGGCGGCACGCCATTGGCATCGATATCAAAACCCATTTGCCCGCGCTCATTCGGGA
This sequence comes from Candidatus Latescibacterota bacterium, assembly GCA_964200925.1. GTDB lineage: Bacteria > Latescibacterota > UBA2968 > UBA2968 > UBA2968 > CAXNEV01. Next base: position 4,464 of record CAXNEV010000202.1, read on the forward strand.
AAAGGAGTGATTTGTGAAACCCAAGTCGGAACTCAAGGATGTAATCGATAAAATAGCCAGTGCAGACAGCCCGGTTGGCATGGATGCTGTGTATGTGCATGCGTTGATTCTGGACAAATTATCTCACATTGAAAAACGCCTTGATGCACTCGAAAAAAAGGCCCAAAACACATAACCCCCCGGTTGATCACCGGGGGGCAACAAACTCAATCGTAATTTCGGCGCCACTTCCAGTTGTCGCTACCCGAAATCAACGGGCGAATGGCTTCTGGCAGCGTTTCGATAAATTCGGGCCGAACCTCATTGCCCATCCATTCGCGCAACATCGGCGGGGTATATCCCGACACCAGGATCACCCGTTCAAGATCACTTTTAATCCAGGATGTGCTGTGAATCAGTGATTCGGCAAACAACAACACGGAACCTGCTTTGGCTTCAATTTGGCAAATCAGCTCTTCTGTGGGGTCTTCCATAGCCGCACGCACCATCAATTCCTTTTTCCACGTCGTGCGGTGACTGCCTGGAATCACACAGGTGCCGCCGTCGTCAGGCCCCACGTCGGTTAAATAAGCCAGCGTTTTGACAAACAAACAGTGAAATTTATCCGCTTCATAATAACATCCCCAGGTGGGTGTGGTGCCTCGATGGAAATTTGTGGGATGTTTGCGCCGCGACATCAGTTTTGCCCGATCTATGCCGGGATCGCGCCGATTGATAATGGCTTCTGATTCTTCCAGTCGCACGGCACCTCCCACAACTTCTTCAACCAGCGGAATGAGTTTGGGATGTGTTGCATAAGCCAATAAAGCCGGATCATATTCAACCAAATTGCCCATCAAAATATGGTGATCCCCACGCACACTGGCATAAATCCTTTTGTTTGATCGCTCAGAATCGGCTTTCATCCGATAAAGCGCTGCCTTCATCTGAGCCACTTCATCAAGCGTCAAAACACCTTCCAGCAACACATACCCATAAACATCAAAATGAAACCGTTGAGACAGCGTTAACACAACTGGTTCAACCATCGTTTCTCCCCCATCTATAAAATTTTTGGACGCATCTATCTGGTCGATCGGTTTATTTTTTTTGTTCTTCAATCACCGCCTGTCCATGTGTCAAATTTTTTACGGCAATACCAAAAGCCTCTTGATGTTCTTCTGGCAACTTGATGCCATAAGTCACCGCTGAGGCAAACACCTCTGTTTCTATTTGGGCCTCAAATTGGGGCAGCAACCGCTTAAACAGAGTTACTCGGGCATAATCTATCATGACCTGCACAAAACCATAGGCCACACGTTCGGTGCAAACCACCTGTTTTATTGCCTGTTGTACCCCGCTCGAATAAGCCCGCACCAGCCCCCCGGTGCCCAGTTTTGTTCCACCAAAATAGCGTGTTATCACAACCGCAACATCTCCGATGCCCGAATGGGTTAACACAGTGAGCATGGGCCGTCCTGCCGTGCCGTGCGGTTCGCCATCATCACTTATGCCCACCATTCCCGTGTGGCCAGGAGGGCCAATGAGATAGGCCCAGCAATGGTGTGACGCATCTGGAAATTCTGCCTGGATGCCTGCAATAAATGCGCGGGCATCGGCCTGTGTGGGCGTATGGGCCAGTGTGGTAATAAACCGACTGCGCTTGATTTCTTCGGCAACCCGACAGATTGCAGCTGGAATGACATAGCGTTTGTGTTCAGACATTCCGTTACATCCTTTTATGGTGGCCCAAATGACACCATGATAACAGCATGGCCAAATGTGTGCAAGCAGTACAATAAAAAAACCCTGAAGAATTGCCTTCAGAGCCTCATGTCATCTATAGTATTTCAGATAACAAACTTGAATTTTCAACAATGGACGATGGTTACAGGCTTGTTTTTACCATCGTCCATTTTCCTCTTATTTCAAATCTTATCTGAATATCTATAAATATGGGGCAAACCACCCCATCTTTTTTTTATATCAAACAGGCAATCTTGCAAGAACAACGACCAGCAAGGGTGCGATCACAAGGCCAGGCAAGAAATTTGCCACGCGCAAATTCACCACATTGAGCAGCATAAATCCAATGCCCAAAACCATCAACCCACCGCAGGCAACCATTTCATTGATCATTTCGGCAGTCAACTGATCCTGCAACAACCCGGCACTGATGCTTATGCTTCCCTGTACGACAATCACTGTGATCGCTGAAAACAGTACCCCAATGCCCAAACTTGCGGCAAATGCCAGGCTGGCAAATCCATCAAGTGTGGCTTTGACCGCCAACAGGTGATAATCACCCG
>CAXNEV010000203.1:0-6750 GCA_964200925.1 Candidatus Latescibacterota bacterium
GGGGGTATAAACAATATTCAAATCTCGTTCGGAAGATAACGACAAATCCACCAGGCACTGGTGGTAATCGGTATCCATGTTGGCATCGATGGTCTGGATGAGGCCTTTATTAACGCCTTTTTGAAAGTCGATCTGTTTGAGGGTGGTGACGGCATTGACCTGGTTGATGATGTTTTTGTCGTGAGGCGGAACAACCTGGCCGCCATCGGCCCAGTAGGCTTTAAAGCCGTTGTCGGAAGGCGGGTTGTGGCTGGCGCTGATCACCACGCCTGAAATGGCCCCGGTTTGCCGCAGGGCAAAAGAGAGGGCCGGGGTGGCGCGGTGGCCGTTAAAGAGCCGGGCAACAATGCCGTTTCCGGCAAAGATGGCGGCGGTTTGTTTGGCAAATACGTCGGAGTTGTTGCGCGTGTCATGGGCAATGACCACGCCTCTTGATGCGGCATCAGAAATGCCCGATTGCAAAATGTATTGGGCCAAGCCCTGTGCGGCTTCGCCAATGGTGCGCAGGTTGATGCGGTTGGGGCCAGGGCCCATTTTGCCGCGAATGCCCCCGGTGCCAAACTCAATGCGGGTGCGAAAGGCATCTTCCAGTTCCCCAAGGTTGCTGTTGTCCATCAGTGCGTGAATCTCTGAAAGAAAGGCTGCAAAAACGGATTCAGTGAGCCAGCGTTTGATATTTTTTGCGGCTTCCGGAGAGAGTTTTTGGGTTTGAACCCAAGTGTCAATTTGTTGAAGTTTGTCTGCCATAACGGCTCCTTTGGACGTTTGAATGGTTACAAAACGCGGGGGTATAATAGCTGTTTTTCGGGGGCTTTGTCAAGTTGTAACTGTTAGAAAACGCTTGACTTCGAGGGGTAATTTTGGATATTCTGTCGAAGATTGGAGCGCATTGTGGTGATCTTGTTATGGATTTTATTTTTGCCAGTGGGCATTGTGCTGGCCATTTTATTGATGTTTGTGTTATTGCCCATTCGCACTGGCGCTTCTGGATATTACAATGAGGAAGGGGCAGGGGGGCATGGTTGGGTGCGGGCTTTTGCAGGTCTTTTGGGTGTGGTTATTGATTATGGCAATGGGGGCAAGCATTTTTGCGTGATGTTTGGCCCATGGGTGATCTGGCGGCCAAAAGGGGATAAAACAACTGACAAACAGGATGTAGCCCCTGAATCCGATCTGTCCGTTTTCCCACCAGTTCAGCAAATACAACCAGAACCTGCAACTGCTTTGCCCCCGGTTTTTGACCAAAGCAATATAGAACCTGTTACAGGTCAACAAATTGAACGGGCAACCCAGGTTGAATACGAACAAAAACCTGTTGAACAAACAACAATTTTAGAATCGCCTGAATTAATTGAGGATGCTTCTCAAAAACGGCCAGGTGTTGAACCCCAATCCCCTAAGCTATCTTTATGGGGGCGATGGCGCAAATTGAAGGTGCAAATAACCAGATATCGGGCTTATTGGAACGATGTTCAGCCGATTGTGTGGCGGTTTGTCAAACGATTGTTTCACATCATCCGGTTTCGCAGGTTGGAAATGGATGTTACCATTGGCACAGGTGATCCCGCGCTGACCGGGAAGTTGTTTGGTTATGTCCAGGCGGTTCGGCCGCTTCTGGGCAAACACTTTCGGTTTGATATGAGGCCCGATTTTACGCGCGAACGGGCAGAGGTGACAGGGGCATTGGAACTGTCGGTTTATGTGTATCGCATTTTGTGGGCTGTGAGTTGTCTGCTCATTCGCGGTGGTTGGGCAGGCTGGCGCATCTGGCGAATCGAAAAAAAGGCACAGCAGGTGATGACACCGAGTGAGGTTTAGGAGGTTTTATGGCGATTGAAGAATTGATCCGTACGATGATGCAGGAGTTTCGGGAGATTGTCAAAACCGAAACGGTGGTTGGCGAACCCGTGGTGGCTGGTGATGTGATTATTGTGCCGGTGTCGAAAATTTCATTTGGTTTTGGTGCGGGTGGCGGAAAAGGGGGATCAAAAGACGACGGGGGCAGTGGCACAGGAGGAGGCGGGTCGGTGCAACCCGTGGCATTTATTGTGATTCAAAATGGCAAAGTCCAGTTGTTGCCTATAGAAGAAAAAGGCATGACGATAGGCGAGTTGTTAAAATATGCCCCAGATGTGATTAAAAAATATAAAGAGTTCAAAGACAAACGCGCCGCAAAAAAAGGCGACAAAGAGCCGGAAAACCAGGATGATAAAGAAGGCGAGACACAGGGGTAAACCGCGTTGCCAATGAAAAAGGCTCTGCTTGTAAGCAGAGCCTTTGGTTTTAAATAGGGATTATCGCTCAAGCGTGATGGCATAATGGCCATCTATATAGGGAAATCTGGATTCCAGATCGTCAGCGATATCCACACCCAACCCCGGCCTGTCCGGAAAAATGAGATACCCGTCTTTAATGACGGGTTTTTCTTTGAGGATTTCCCATTGCAAAGGCCCTTGAATCATACACAGTTCCAATACGCGTGGATTGGGCAGAGCGGCAACGAGGTGACCGTTGGCTATGGCCATGAGCCCATTGTGCCAGGAATGCGGGCATAAATCGACGCCAAATTCATGGGCGCGGCCGGCAATTTTAAAACACTCTGTGATGCCACATACCCCGGCATCGGGTTGAACAATGGCAAACGCATTTTGCGCAAAATAGGGTTCAAATTGTTCACAGGTGGTAAATGGCTCGCCGCCTGTAATGGGCATGGCCACCGAGTTGTTGAGGCGGGCATAGGCTTCGGGTTCACGCGGGATGGGTTCTTCAAACCAGGTCCAACCCATTTCATCAAGGGCATAAGCAATTTTTTGTGCTTCTGGTTCGGTGAGTCGGCAATTGCCATCGAGCATCAGTTCCATTTTTTTGCCCACAGCATCGGTGATTTTGGAAGTTAGGGCAATGAAACGCTCCGGAGTAACACCCGACCAACCCCAGTGGGTGCCAATGCGCATTTTAAAAGCGGTATATCCCAAAGCGGCATATTCTGTGGCTTCGCGCACGACCTGTTCGGGATCTTGATCCCAGTCGTACATGCACCCGCTGGAGGCATATAGCCGCACTTTGGTGAGTGGGTTAGAAGTGAGCAATTCACCCACTTTTTTGTTGGCAATTTTTCCGCGCAAATCCCACAGCGCACAGTCAATGCCCGCCACGGCAATGTCTTCAGATCGATTTTTGCCGTCGGGTTTGGGCACAATGGACAGGTCTTCGGGATCTTTGCCTATGAGATTTTTGGCCAACTCGGCCACGCGCTCTTTAATAAAGGGCGGAACCCCATATGCACAGGCTTCACCAATGCCTTTCAGGTTGCCATTTGTTTCGATGACCACAATGGCGCAGTCGGCTTTGGTGGTTCGGTATTTGGCCGTGATCCACTGGCGTTCGGGTTCATGGGGCCGCGATAAACACAGGGTGTAAATGTTTGTGATTTTCATGGTAGCCACCTTATTTCATCAAATGGGAAATGTGATGCGGCGTCCTTCTTTGGCCGATTGATAAGCCCCCAGTACCATTTCAACGGAAATGCGACCTTCTTCGGCGGAAACGCGTTCATCTGACAATCCGCGCAGGTAGTTGATAAAGGGTCGAGGAATAGCGGCAATGCGGTCGCCCTGGGATTTGGGAATGGGCATGTGACATTCGGTCCAGGCTGTTTCGCCTTTGCGAATGTATTTGAGGGGAACGGCGTTTTCTGGGCGCGGGGCCGAAGTGGAAGGGGAATCGCCATAATCTTGAATGAGGGTGCCTTCATCGCCATAAATTTCGGTGGTGTTGACGCCCGCAACGGTGGTGGAGCCGTTGAAGAGAATGCCCATCATGCCACTTTGAAAGCGGTAAATGGCCACGCCATTGTCATCGGGAGCCACATTCGTGACGATGTTGTCGATTTCGGCCATCACGGAAACGGGTTTGCCAAATGTCCAGTAAAACCAGTCGGCGGCATGTGTGGCATCGTCAAAAAACATGCCCACATTGGCCACCGGGTCCACATGCCATTTTGTGGGGCCATTAAAAAAAGAGGGATTGAGCAACACCGGAATGCAGTGTCTGCGGCGGGTTACGGCGATGTTGCCGACAATGTTTTGGGCAACGAGTTCTTTGATTTTGCAATTGACCGGGTCTTGCCGCATTTGAAAAGCCACGCTGAATTTGATGCCCGTCTGGTTGACCACGTCGATGATCCTGTCGCAGTCTTTTAGGGTGGTGGCCATCGGCTTTTGCAACAAGATGTGTTTGCCTGCACGGGCCGCCAGTTCCACAAATTCGGCATGGCGATTGGTTTCCACGCCGATCATGACGGCATCGATGTTGGGATCATCTACAACGGCTTCGGGTGTGGGGCGAAATTCCAGGCCAAAATTTTTAGCCTGTTGTTGACCGCGTTCGGCATTGTCGTCATAGGTGGCCACAAGCGTGACATCGTCAAAATTTTTCATGACACTGCAATAGGTGTTGATGTGACCGTGGGCGTGGCCAAGCACGCCAAAACGAACGTTATTCACACGTTCTTCTCCGGGTTTGATGTCAAAAGCAAACATAGCCCATCAAGACTATGCTGGAACGCCCTGCTGTTTGAACGGATTTTGCATTAAGAAAGGAAAACAGATCACCAGGGCGGAATAACAAAAAGCCGCAATATAAAAATTGGCGACAATGCCAAAGTGAATGGCATTAAAAACGGCCAGTGAAGAACACAACACACCAAATGTGCCATTGAGCGCCCAAAACCATGGGGCCGAAGTATCCTTTTCGGATTGGGTTAAACGCATTCCCAAAGGAAAACAGATGCCCAGAAACAAACCCAGAGGCAAAATGATCAGAATGGAGGCAAGAATTTTGTTTTGCATGGATGCAGAAACCATTTCAGACATCAATATTGGCAAAATGGCGCTGATTGTGAGGATCGCAACAGCAATCACAATGGGGTAGATAAAAACCCAACGAGAGCGATTGAGCGGAATATGTTCACTGAGGAAACTGCCGATACCCGCACTGGCAATAATGGTGAAGAGCAAAATGCCCAGGGCATAAATGGGATGTCCTAAAAAGACCGAAAGTTTTTGAATTAAGGCAATTTCAACAAACATGAAACCCGATCCAATAAGAGAAAAATAGACGGCTCCAGCCCAGAATATCGGGCTGCGTTTTAAAACTTCCTGTTGTTTTCGAAGCTGAAAAATGAGGGGCAATATGATTGTGCCTGTGCTGACAACCAACAGGCAGAAAATAAGCCCAATTAACGTGAGATTGGCAACCATATTTCCACGCAACACCCCACGGTCTGGAAGGGGTTTACTCAACAGCAAAGTCGCTGTCTGAGATAGGCGAAGCATATTGAAAAAGTATGGGTTCTCATCGGTTGGAGGTTCATAGTTCAGTGCCTCATTATCAATGGTGCGATGGAGCATTTCGGATGACGTTGATGATACCACAGCGCGAAGGAATGGGTGTTGCGGTGAAGAACCAGGCAAAATGGGGAGAGAAAATAGATAGGTGTCACACAAGCCCTGTATGGTTGCAATATCCTGCTGGCTGAAGGGCATTTTGCTTAATAACAGTGTCGAGACAGAACCGGATGTGATCATGGCAATGTGTTGCCACGGTTGGGTAATGCCCAATTTGAGCAATACGGCGGTGGCCAGACTAACCACGCGTCCGGTTTCTCCAAGGTCGTCGGAATTATACCATCTTGAAACGGTAAACACGCCATCATCGGCAAGATGGTCAAAAAATATTTGCCATGCCTCAACGGTATAGAGCGCATTTTCAGACAATGAAAAAGCACCGGCACCCGTTGCTGCCCAGGTGTCGATCAGGGACATCTGGATGACGGAATAGGTGGTTTGTGTTCGAGAAAGAACACTGCGGGCTTCATCGGCAATGAATTTTACATCTTTCCGGTTGCCAAGCCCGGCAAAACTTTGGAATTGATTTTGCAGCAAGTCAATGAAGATCGGATTGACATCAATACCGGTAATTTTACGATGCCCAAAAAGAATGGCGCTTTGCAAATCCCGCCCCCCGCCAACGCCAATGATGCACACCCCGCCCATAGAGCGAAGGTGATAGACGGCATTGGTGACATCATAACGCAGATGATCAATGTCGTTCAGATTGTTAAATTGTCGCAGAACCGTGCCGGCTTCCCCATCAATGTTCATGTAAAACTGATTCAATTTTTGATCTTTGGGCGCAAGGGGGCTGGGCCCCCAAAACTGGGGTGATGTTGGACCCTGGGACTTGTAAACGACGACGCGAGAATAAGAATTCCATTTTTCAATTAAATAATCGGTTGGAGATTCGACCTGTCCTTTGACAACAACAGGGCGAATCCCATAGGGAGAAGAAGCATTGAGGAAAGCGGCAAGGGTAAGCACAGATAGGAATACATGGGATGTCCATCGAAATTTGAATATTGGGTTATCATAGGAAAAAAATACGGACGCAATAATGCCAAGAGAGCCACACAGCAAAATCAAACTTGGTGCGTCAAAATATTCAAGCCCACCCAGTGCGAACAGACAACCGATAGAAGCTCCCAACAAATCAGCAGCATAGATTTTTCCGATGGCCTGTGATGATCTTGTTAATATGGCAGATATGGCGATACCTGAAAAATAAAATGGACACGCACTTGCCAAGGTCACCCCAAGCAGGCAAAAAATCGACATCAAAGATTTTGGCATAGACAGTGGGATGATGCAGAGTACTATGAGCGATAGAGGTACCACTATCGCAAAGGATAAA
>CAXNEV010000204.1:0-6727 GCA_964200925.1 Candidatus Latescibacterota bacterium
TGGACACCTTGAATGGGAGAATATATGATCAAACGATGGTTGGCATGTGCCGTATGTCTGTGTTTCTGGGCCTGTGCAACAACCCAGCAGCCCGTTGAACAACCCCCTGCTGCAAAACTGGTGGCAGACATGTTGTCTGTTGATCCGGCTGTGAAAACCGGACAGTTGGCCAATGGATTGCGATATGTGATTCGGGAAAATGGCAAACCAGAACATCGCGCTGAGTTGCGCTTGGTCGTAAATGCCGGGTCGATTCTGGAAGAGGCCGATCAGCAGGGTTTGGCGCATTTTGCAGAGCACATGGCTTTTAATGGAACTGAGAAATTTCCCAAAACGGCCATTGTCGATTTTTTAGAGGGCATTGGCATGCGGTTTGGCCCCGATTTGAATGCCTATACCAGTTTTGACGAAACCGTGTATATGCTTCAAGTGCCCACAGACAGCGGTCAGGTGCTGGCCAAAGGGTTTCAGATTTTGAAGGAGTGGGCACACAATGTGCGTTTTGAAGGTGAAGAGATCGATAAAGAACGCGGCGTGGTCATTGAAGAATGGCGACTGGGCCGCGGGGCTGGGGCGCGCATGCGAGACAAACAATTTCCCATTTTGTTAAAGGGATCAAAATATGCCGAGCGGTTGCCCATTGGGCAAAAGGCAGTTCTGGATACCTTTCGCCATGAAACTTTGCGGCGGTTTTATCGCACCTGGTATCGCCCCGATTTGATGTCGATTATTGCCGTGGGTGATTTCCAGGCCGATTCCATTGCGGCGTTGATTCAAAAAACTTTTTCCGAAATTCCCAAAGTCCCAAATCCCATGCCTCGCACGGTTTATCCCGTTCCCGATCATGGCGAAACACTTTTTGCCATTGCAACCGATCCCGAGGCCACGCGATCCAGTGTGGGGGTATATTTTAAACAGCCCGTTGTGCCCGAAGGGTCGGTAGATGCCTATCGGCAAAGTCTGGTCAAGGGGTTGTTTAATGGCATGTTCAATCAACGGTTGCATGAACTGACCAAAAAACCCGATGCTCCGTTTCTTTCCGGGTATTCCCAACAGGGGCGTTTTGTTCGGTCAAAAGCCTTTTATGTGCTGGGCGCAGGGGTGCAAGAAGGCGGAATTAAACGCGGGTTAGAAGCCCTGCTGGTGGAAGCCCGGCGGGTGGAGCAATTTGGATTTACCCTTTCTGAACTGGAGCGGCAAAAAGCAGACATGATGCGCAACATTGAGCAAGCCTACCGCGAGCGCGACAAATCACAGTCGCGGGGTTTTGCCTCTGAATATGTGCGCCATGTGCTGGTTGGCGAACCCATTCCCGGCATTGAAAAAGAGCGCGACCTGTATCAGGCATTTTTGCCTTCCATTTCGCTGGACGAAATTAACCAACTGACCCGTGAATGGATCACGTCGGGCAACCGGGTGGTAATGGTCGATGCGCCTGAAAAAGACGGATTGGAGGCTCCAACACCTGATGGGTTAACAGCTGCGATGCAACGCGCACAACAGGCCGTGGTTACGCCTTATACAGAAGAAGTATCGGATGCTCCACTGGTGGCCGAACCACCCGCACCTGCGCCCATTGTGCTGGAAAAAAAGATTGAATCAATCGGGGTTACCGAGTGGACATTGGGCAATGGGGTGCGTGTGATATTAAAACCTACCGATTTTAAAAATGATCAGGTGCTGTTTACGGCCTTCAGCCCAGGCGGCAGTTCGCTGGTTGAGGACCGCGATTATATGTCAGCAGAAATGGCGACGACCGTGGTGCAGCAAAGCGGATTGGGCGATTTTTCAGATGTGGAACTCGATAAAAAATTGGCGGGTAAAGTGGCGCGTGTGTCTGCTGGCATTGGCGATTTGCAAGAGTCGGTATCGGGCAGTGCTTCCCCTCAAGATATCGAGACAATGTTTCAGTTGATTTATTTGACCTTTACCGCTCCCCGGGCAGACAGTGTGGCCTATCTGGCATTTAAGCAGCAAATGCAGGGCTGGTTGCAAAATCGAAGTGCAAGCCCGGAGGCGGCATTTGCCGATACGGTTCAGGTGACGATGTCGCAATATCACCATCGGGCGCGGCCCATTTCGCTGTCGCTGTTGGATGAAATGGATATGAATAAATCACTGGCCATTTATCGGGATCGGTTTGCAGATGCCAGTGATTTTACTTGTGTATTTGTCGGCAATTTTAACTCTGAAGAAATGAAACCTCTGGTGCAGACGTATCTGGGCGGGTTGCCTGCCCTTAACCGAAATGACATGTGGCGCGATGTGGGGGTGCGCCCCCCCAAAGGGGTGGTTGAAAAAACGGTTTATCGGGGGCAAGAGCCCAAAGCGCGAGTGCAGGTCATGTTTACAGGGCCTTTTGTGTGGAGTGCTACCAACCGATACACACTGGGTGCGATGACCGATGTGTTGGAAATTAAACTGCGCGAAATTTTGCGCGAAGACAAAGGGGCCACCTACGGGGTTGGGGTGCGGGCTGACAGGTCGTTATACCCCGTGTCTGAATATACGGTGCTGGTCAGTTTTGGTTGTGCGCCAGAACGGGTAGATGAAATGACGCGGATTGTATTTGCGCAGATCGACAGTTTGAAAAATCACCCGGTGAACGATTCATATGTGGCGAAGGTCAAAGAAATGGATTTGAAACAACGCGAAGTGCAGATCAAGGAAAATGAGTTCTGGCAGAACATTCTGGAATTTTATTATCGCTATGGCGAAGATGCCACACAGGTGTTAACTTTTGCCGATGGCGTCATTAAACCCCTGACGGCAGAGGCCGTTCAAAAAGCCGCACAGACGTATTTTAATATGGAAAACTATGCGCGGTTTGTGTTGTTGCCGGAGAAAAACAATTGAAAAAATGAGGATCGGGTATGGATGGTGATGCGGGACTGGAGCGGTTAAAAAACACGCGGTATCCAGGGCGGGGCATTGTGATTGGGCAAACGCAAGATGCCAAACATTTTGTGCAGGTATATTGGATTATGGGCCGCAGTGCAACCAGTCGCAATCGCGTGTTTGTATCCGAAGGCGATTGGGTGAAAACCGATACGGTCGATAAATCACAACAGGTTGATCCGTTAACGCTGTATTATCCAGTGAAGGTCTGGCAACAGGCTCATCTGGTGAGCAATGGGGATCAAACCGATACGATTTATGAGGCCTTAGAAACGGGCGGATCATTTGAATCGGCGCTGATGGGGCGCACATTTGAACCCGACGGACCCAATTTTACCCCGCGCATTTCGGGCATTGTCAATTTGTCGTGCAAGGCGCATGCCTATCAACTGGCAATTTTGAAGAGGGTGGGTGGTGATGCTCGGTATTGTTGTCGGCAGTTTTTCAATTTTGAAACGGCCATTTCCGGTGTGGGGCATTGTGTGACGACCTATCGGGATGATGGCAGTCCTTTGCCTTCTTTTGAGGGGGAACCCTTTCTGGTTGCCCTGCCTGGCGATTTAAACGAGGTGGCCCATAATTTTTGGCATTTGCTGGATGCGGAAAACCGCGTGTCGATGCTGGCGAAATTTATTGAAAAGGCATCAGGAAGATCGACCCTGTTGATTGTGAACAAATTTGGTGCGTGAACATTGTTTTCAAGGAGAGGCCATGTCTGCCTGGTACGACGACGATCAATTCTGGACGGCTTTTTATCCGGCCATGTTTCATGCATCCCGATGGGAAAGTGCCGGGGAAGAGGTGCAAACAGCGCTGGGGCTTGTGAAAGTGGTCGAGGCTGTTGATATTCTGGATATTTGCTGTGGCCCTGGGCGACATGCCATTGCGCTGGCAAAATTGGGGCACCGGGTGGTGGGGGTGGACCGCACCGCCCCGTATTTGAAAATAGCGCGCCAAAAGGCCAAAGCAGCCGGTGTTTCGGTAAAGTTTGAACAATCAGATGTGCGCCAGTTTCAGCGCAAAAATGCATTTGATTTGGCGATGAGTTTGTACACGTCATTTGGTTATTTCGACGATCCTGAAGACGACCGGAAATTGCTGGAAAATGTGTATGCGTCGTTAAAACCCGGTGGGCGACTGCTCATGGATATGATGGGCAAAGAAATCGTTGCCAGGGCTTTTCAGGTGCGAAGTTGGTCGGAACCCGAACCCGGGGTGTTGTTTTTGGAAGAGCGCACCGTTGAGCGCGGTTGGGAGTGCATGGGCAACCGCTGGATTTTGATTCGCGGCGAGGAACGCATTGAGAAAAAGTTTTCCATTCGGATGTATTCGGGCGTTGAACTGAAGGCATTGATGCTGGCGGTGGGATTTTCCGAGGTGAATCTTTACGGCAATCTGGATGATTCGCCCTATGACCATGCGGCGCGGCGACTGGTGGCGGTTGGGCAAAAGTAAATTTGTGGTATTTGCAGAAAGAAGGAATGGATATGAAAAAAGAAAAATTTTTGGTAGATCAGCAGGGTAAAAAAACAGCCGTTGTCATTCCAATTAAACAATATGAACAAATGCTTGAAGATTTGCATGACCTTGCGATTGTCGCAGCACGACGGGAAGAACCGACAATCAGCATGCAAGACATGTTGCATCGTTTGGGAAAATGAGCATGTTTCAAATTCGGTTCAAACCAACTGTTGAAAAGGATATTCGTCGTCTCGCCTCTTCGGTTTTGGATCGGGTCATACAACGGTTAAGAGGCTTGGCGCAAGATCCATTTCCAAAAGGCATGACAAAACTTTCGGATTCGGAAAATTTATATCGAATCAGAATAGGTGATTATCGCATTATTTATGGGGTGGATGTCACTGAACAAACTATTACAATTCATTATGTGCGTCACCGACGAGATGCGTATCGATAAGAAGGCATATTCATGAAACATGCAATTCAAATTGCGTATGGCCGTGGACATGTGCCCATTCAGGCCGATCCCGACCTTGCCGATTGGCAGGTGATTCGCCCATCTTTTGAGGCGGCGTTGCCGGATGCACATGGGGCGTTTTTGAAGGCTGTGCGAAATCCGATTGGTGCCAAACCGCTGCGTGACATTGTCAAACCGGGCCATCGCGTGGTCATTGCGACATCGGACGGCACGCGACCGGTGCCGAACAAACAGTTGATTCCGTGGATTCTGGATGAATTGCCGGTGCCTGAAGATCAGGTGACGGTGCTTGTTGGCACAGGCACACATCGGCCCAACACCGATGCCGAAATTGCCGAGATGTTTGGCAAAGAAGTGGTGAAGCGCGTGAAGATTGTCAATCACAATGCGTTTGATGAAAAGGTAAATCAGTTGGTGGGAAAAACGGCAAGTGGCACGTCGGTGTTTCTGAACCGGGTGTATCTGGATGCGGATATCAAGATTGCCGTGGGTTTTATTGAGCCGCACTTTTTTGCCGGGTTTTCGGGTGGCCCCAAGGCGGTAGCACCGGGAGTGGCTGGCATTGACACGATTTTTCGGTTGCACCGAGCCGAATTGATTGGCGATCCAAACAGCACGTGGGGCGTGCTGGATGACAATCCGCTGCATCGGGAAATTCGCGAGGCTGTGGCGCTGTGTCCGCCCGATTTTATGGTGAATGTGACATTAAATGCCGAGAAAAAAATTTCGGGTTTTTATGTGGGCGATTATTGCCAGGCACATCAAAAAGGGTGTGCCGAGGTGAAACTATCGGCGATGGTGCCGGTGAAAGCGCCTTTTCCGGTGGTGGTGACATCAAATAGCGGATTTCCACTGGATCAAAATTTGTATCAAACGGTGAAGGGGCTTTCGGCTGCGGCGCGCATTGTGTCAGATGGCGGCACGATCCTGGTGGCCAGTGAATGCAGCGATGGCGTGCCCAATCACGGCAATTTTGCAAAGTTGATGATAGAAGGGGCAACCCCCGATGATGTGATTGCGGGGGTGTATGCCCACGAGCCGATTCTGGATCAGTGGCAGGCCCAGGTGCTGGCGGGCATTTTGCGCCGGGCAAAGGTAGGGGTGTATACAAACATGGATGCCGATCAGGTGCGCGACTGCAAATTGCAGGTGGTGCCCGACCTGGATATGGCACTGCGTGAAGAAATTGAAGGGTTGGGACAGGGCGCACGTGTGGCGGTATTGCCCGATGGGCCGCTGACAATTCCTTATGTGGAAGGACATTGACGATGAATGGGTTTGATCCCCGATTGAGTCGATTTGAACCGTTGTCGAAGATCATTTGTTTTGATGATTTTGATCACGGGTTACATGGCTGGACAGGCTTGATTGGCAATTATGAAAAAACATTGGATGCCATGTTGCCGGGGTATCGCGATTTGCGCCCCCCGATGTTGAGCAACAGCACCATGTGGGATACGGGTTCGGCGGGTTCGTGGGATGGCACGTATGCGATGAAACTGGCCACACGCGCGCATGCGGGCAGTTTGGCCGTGGCGGTGAAGCGATTGACCTGGCGGTTTCAGGGGCCGATTCGGCTGGAAGCGTATGTAACGTTTAAACCTGAGGCGACGGAACTGGAATTGTCGGAACTCGATGTGCGGGCATTTGGATTTTTGTTTGATTTGCAAGATGCAAAACGCCGCGTGATGCCCCATTTGCGGTATTTAAATGCGTTAAATGGCGAACGCATATCAAAATGGCAGTTTAAGAAGGAACGTGAAACCCTGTCCGATATTGGTGGATCGGGTAAAACGAAGTCGCATTTTCATCTGGCCCCAACAGGATGGGAACCCATTTCGGGTGAGCCACAACTGTTGTGTTATAATGAGATTGCCACCAAACAAAACT
>CAXNEV010000205.1:0-6714 GCA_964200925.1 Candidatus Latescibacterota bacterium
TAGATGGTGTGGTTCTCGTTTTTTTGGGTTATTTTTTGATCCGGCAACAGGTGCTTGGCGGCACTTTTGTGGGCACCCCCGAGGTACATTTTTCTTTTTGGACCTGGGGGCGCGATGTGTTGGTGGCCATTGCCAAAATGGGCATGACCGACCTGAAATGGTTTGGTCTGGTAGGGTTGGCAACAACAGGTTTGGCCTGGTGGGTATCGGGCAGGCGGGATTTGAAAAAGTTGCTGGTCATCAGTTTGGCCATACTGGTGTGTCTGGTGCCGGTTTTGGGGCATTTGCAAAACTGGTATTTGTATTTGCCGTCAGCCTTTTTTTGTCTGGCCATGGCCCAGGTTTGGCTTTCTGAAAAACGGCGGGTTTTTGCGCTTTTTTTTGTTGGGTTGCTGTTGTATTATGCGGTTGTTTTAACGCGTGAAGGGCTGTTCTGGCAAAAAGCATCGGCCTTAAGCGAGGCGTTTGTTGCCGATATGATGCCTTATGCACAGGCCACATCGGGGCGGTTGTATGTGCTCAATGTACCTTCAGCCTTTACGCCTGATGGGTCTTTTGGCGGCAAACCCCTATTTGCATTTGCTTTAAAAAATGCTCTGGCCATGCGTTCTGATATTCCTCTCACATGTCAAACCATTATGGTCAACCATGTGTGGTTAACGGGGGAATTTAATGGGCGCGTGACAGAGCTTGAGCCGGGGCGATACGGGCTGAAAATTCAACAGGGCGGATTTTTTTCTTTTCACGATGGCCAGGTTTATGTTCCGCCTTTGACGATGGCGCGAGAGTGGGGCTCTTTGCAGGTTGTTGCAGAAGATTCGATGGTTGTTGATCTCCCCCTTGAGGCTGAAGACCGCGTGGTTGTTTACACGGGAGAGGGTATGCAGGTGTTGTTTCCTTAATTGTGGAGCATTTATGGTGCGGGTTGGTTGGATATGTGTGGGTTTGATGATGGTTTTGGCCCATGTGGCAAGTGCCGGAGAGGTTCATGTGGTGACTGTTGAACCCAACGGTCTGGTGGTCGAAGTGACCTCCGATGAACTTTCCCGGCGCATGGTGAATGTGAATGGGCAACGGTTTGACCAGGTGAATGTGCCGGGCTGGCCTTTGTTATTTCGGCCCCATGCCCCGGCGGTGCCGGTTAAGGGTGTTTTGATTGGTGTGCCTTTTGGCGCACAAATGGACATCACTGTGCTGTCGGCTGATTATGAAGAATGGACAGATGTGGATTTGATACCGGTTTCGGAAACCCAGTGGATGGGGTCAGATGACTATCCGGTGCCGCGCGAAAATTACCGGAAAGACATGCATGTGTATGGTGTTGATGCGTTTTATCCGGGAGAAGAAGCCGTTATTACCCAAACGGGCAATTTGCGCGATCAACGGGTTGCGGCCCTGTCGTTGCGACCGGTGCAATACAATCCGGTGCGGCGCATGTTGCGCGTGGCCAAACAATTGCGCGTGCGAATCACGTTTGTTTCGGGGGCCAGCCGACCTGCGTTAAAACCGTCGAATGAAGGAGAGGATGGGCCGTTTGAACCGGTTTATCAACAGGGCTTGCTCAATGCCGATCAGGCGCGTGTCTGGCGAGGGCAAAGTCTGATGGGGTTGGGCAAACAGACCCTGCCATGGCTTGATCCTTTGGCGCGTTATTACAAGGTGGCCATTCGCGAAGACGGTTTGTATCGCCTCAATGCCGATTGGTTTTCAGCATCGAAAATAGGGCTTGGTACAGGTGATCTGGATCGGTTGAAAGTATTTGTGGATGGTTCTGAGATTCCGTTGTTGATCGAAGATGGCGGTGATGGGCGATTGGACAGCGGGGATGGGGTGTTTTTCTGGGGAATCTATCGGCGTGCGCCAGACCGCGATTTTGACAGTGAGTATGGTCGAGATCGTTTGTACTGGTTAACCGTTGATGGGGGAGAAGGTTTGCGCTATGTGGCAGAAGATGGCTCTGTGCGGCGCAATTTTCCCGGTGTATCGACCTTTCAATCACAAATTCATGCCGAAATTGATTCGACGTTTGAAGCCCTGGGGTTTGCACCCGATGTTGATCGCGATCACTGGTTCTGGAAACGAACGGCTTCTCCCTCGCGGATAGGGGATGCGGCCACGCCGGTGGTGATGCCCCTGCCTTTGCCCGGATTGGCTCATGATGCGGGGGGAGAAGCGCACATTCAACTGGGCATGCATGCGTTAACACTATCCGATTCGATTGCACCGGATCATCACACGGTGGTGCGCATTGAAAATGGCCCGGTGATTGCCGAAAATCGATGGGATGGGCAAACGGCATTTGTGGCATCAGGGACTGTGCCGGTTTCGGCTTTGGCGGATACCACGCGGTTTGAACTGAGCACGCCGGGTGATCCTTCTTTTCCTTTGACCCCCGTGCCTTATATTGACCATGTGTTTTTTAACTGGATAACGGTTTTGTATCCGCGCACATTTGATGCTGTAAATGGACATTTGGCTTTTCAGATACAGAATGTTGGAGAAGGGCGCACCGCAACGGTTTCAAAACTGCGTTCGGATTCGGTTCGGATTTTATCGCCCCAATTGGGGAAGGTGATTACGGGTGGTGCGGTATCACCCAATGGATCAGGTGTGCAGGTGCGTTTTGAACTGGCCCAAAACGGGCACTATGTGGTGGCCGATGCCGGGGCCATTCGCGTGCCCGATTTGGCCGCGTTGGATGGGCCGTCAAATTTGCGCCAGGTGCAAAGTGGGGCGCACTATGTGATTGTTACCTCTGCTGAATTTCGCACCGAAGCCGATCGGTTGGCCGCGCACCGGCAATCTCAGGGATTGTCGGTTAGGGTGGTTGATGCGGTCGATATTTACGATGAATTTTCTTTTGGGCAGACCGACGCCCATGCCATTCGGCATTTTGTGCAATATGCCTATCAAACCTGGACCGAGCGACCTGCCTATGTTTTGTTGTTTGGGCGGTTCAGTTTTGATTATCGCGACAAATTTGGCGAGGTCAAATCCAGCCGCAAAAATTATATCCCGAGTTTGCCATTTCAATCTATTCGGCGCGGGTTGGCGTTTACCGATGAGTATTATGGGCGTGTGGATGACGATTTGTTTATGGACGTGTTTGTCGGGCGGTTTTCGGTGAACTGGCCGGCACAGGCTAACAGTGTGACCCAAAAGGTAATAGATTACGATGGCGCTTTGCCAGAACCGTGGCGCGATCGGATTTTGTTAATGGCCAACTGGGATGATATCAATCCCAAAGTCTTTACCGATTCCAGCGATGTATTGGGCAGCATTGCAGAAACGGCCGGGTTGGACGTATTCAAAGTATATCACGATGAAAACACCCCGCCCGAACCCAACGAATCGTCGCGCGACGTGATTCGGCAAATCAATGACGGGCGTTTGATTGTCAATTTTATGGGGCATGGCAGTTCGGCATCGATGAGCCGGTTTTTTGCAGGCACGTTTCAGCAGACCGGGTTTAATTATATGAGCCAGATTGTCAATGGCCATCGGTTGCCTTTGTTTATTGGCATGTCGTGTTTAAACGGGCTTTATTGGGATCCGCGCGTGGTTTGTTTGGCCGAAGAAATGGTGAACAAACCCGATGGCGGGGCTGTTGCGTATATTTCGGCCTCCTCTTTGGCGTTTATTGGCATTAATAACCACATTAATCTGGCGATGTTTCGACACGCTTTTGAAGCGGGCAATTTAACGTTTGGGCAGATGCTGGCACTGGCCAAAATAGAAGTTCTGGCACAAAATCCGGGTATTGAACCGGGTGTGATTATGATGAATTTGATTGGTGATCCGGCACAAAAATTGGCTGTGCCCACAAGCCCGGATTTTGAAATTTCAACACTGGCACTGAATCAAATGGAGAATTTGACCACCAGCGATTCGGTGCGGATTCATGTGGGCATTCACAACTGGGGTATTCTGCCCAATCGCTCTGTGGATGTGGTGGTTCTGGATCGCAATCTGGATTTTGGGCAAACCGATACGCTGTTTGCGGCGGCGTTTTTGCCATTTGGGCAGTTGGAGAACTTTACCCTGTTGTGGCACCTTGCGGGAAAAGCCGGCCGCCATGTGATTGAGGTTGAGGTTGACCCGAATCAAAAGATTGCAGAAGGCAATGAAAACAACAACCGGCAAACGATTGACGTTTCTGTTTTTGGGGCATTATCGGCGGTGCTCACCGTGCCGCTAAACAGTCAGGTGGTTGCGCCTTCAACAGTGCGTTTGGGCGTGCGGTCGGGCACGGGAGAGCGATCGTTGGTTGCCGAATACGAGGTGCACACCACCCCCGATTTTCAATCGCCTGGTGTGATACGGTCGGGACAAGTGGCCGGTGCCGACGGGATGGTGCTGTGGCGTCCTGTGGGTTTATCGGCTGGCACGTATTTTTGGCGGGTGCGTTTAACCGATGGGCAGGCGGTTGGGCCGTGGTCTTTATCCCAATCTTTTGTGGTGGCCGAGGCCCCGCCTGATCGGGCTGTGGTTTGGCAACAGAATGGGGATACGGCTTTTAGACAGGGTGTGCCCGAAAATATGGCCTTGTTTGACAATGGCTCTGCAGGGCGTGTACAAAGCCCACCCCCCATGCTTTTTGCCGAATTCAAAAATTCTTTTGAGGCGCAACAGGTTGCTGCTACAGCCGTGTTGTGCAGCGATGGGACATATTTGTATGTGAAGCGTTTTTATTCACCCGATTCCCTGTATCCAGGAACAGATATTTTTGAGCGCATTGGCACCGGGTTAAATGGCACGGTAGCCGGGCAGTATTATGGCCGGTTGACCGATGTGCCCATTGCGGGCATTTCGGCAACCTATCACAGCGATGGGTTTGTGTATGCCGAGCATCAAAAGGCTTTTTCGGTTTTGCGCATTTGGCCGGCAACCGGAAAGGTGGATACGGTTTCTGTGCCCGGCGGATTGCTGGATTTGTCGCGGGGATTAACTTTTGATGATCATGCGCTCATCACATCAGATGGCAAATTTGTGTACAATGTGTCTTCCGGTATAAATGGCGTGCGGCGTGCGGGCTGGTCGGTGCGGGTGTTTGATCCCAAAAACAACTGGCAATTGGTGCGCGAATTTGCCGTTGAGCCCACCTCAACGGGATTTTCATATTTGTTTACCGATGGGGTTATTGCCGATGGGCGATTTTTGTATTTGATTGAATATGGCACGGGTTTAACCCATCGGGTGCGCGTGGTGGATGCCACAACCGGTGCGTTTGTGACCGAGTTTGAAAGCGATCAGGCCAAAACCGATATTTTGAACGGGCAATACGATTGGGTTAACAACAAGGTCTGGCTGGGGCAATTGAAAGGTCCAAAGGTGTATCGTTATGATGGGTTCAAATTGCCCGAATTTGGCAGTTTGACTTCCGATGCGATTGGGCCTGCCAGTGTTTGGTCTTCGCTGTCTTTGTTTTTGTCGCGGCCCGAGCGGGCCGAGGTGGATGTGCTGGCAGAATCGGCACCGGGCATTTTTTCAGTTTTGCCCGACTGGCAAAACATCACAGCATTGCCCACCCTTGACCTGACAAAACTGGGGCAGGTAAACCGCATTCAGCTGCGCCTGCGTTTGTATGGCGAAGGGTTAAATCCGTCACCGGGGTTAAAAACGTGGTCGGTGCGTTATACCCCGCTGTCGGATATTGGGCTGACCCAGTTAAAGGCCGAACCGCGCGAGGTGAATGCACTGGTGCCTGTGCGGTTAACTGTGGATGTGCTCAACCGCGGACCTCTGGATCAGGTGCTTGCAACATCGGTGGCTTTTTACAGCGGGCCACCCTCTGTGGGGCGGCTCATTGGCCGACTGGCCATTCCTGAAAACACGCCCATTGGCCAGGTGCGGCCGATGTTATTGGTGTGGCAGACAGCGCAATTTGCCGGGCAACACGTCGTGTCGGCGCAATTGGAAAATTTTCAGGGCAAACCCATTTTTGCCGGGCAGTTGGCCATCGATTCGGCCCCGGTGGTGATTGTGCCCAGCAATGACCGGTTGGCCCCGGAAATTGACATTGTGGCCCAAGACGCGCTTGGCCAGGTACGGCCCGATGATTATTTGCCATCACAGCCCACCTTTCGCATAATTATTCGCGATTCTGCGGGTGTGGATTTAAAAACCGTGCGTTTTGCGCTGTCGGGATCGGGCGATGTACAACAGGGCGATTACGATTCGGGGCGCATAACAGACCGCCTGGTTACGCCGACTTCTTTGTCGTTTGTTTATACACCTGCCCCACTATTGGATGACCGCTATGTGTTATCCATTCAAGCCTCGGACAAATTGAACAATGGCCCGGCCAAAAAAACCGTGGCTTTTCAGGTGTCTTCTGAACTGGCTATCGACCAGGTGCTGGTATCGCCCAATCCCATTTCCCAAACGGGCGCGTTTACCTTTGTGTTGTCTCGGCCCGCCGATGTGACGGTGCGCATTTTTACCCTGTCTGGCCGGTTGGTGCAGGTGCTGAAAGATCCGTTTGCCCGGGCGGGGTATAATCAGATTTTCTGGAATGGGCAGGATGGGGGTGGGTATGTGCTGGCCAATGGGGTGTATTTGTACACGATTGTGGCAGATGACGGGCAAGGCGAGGTTCGCGTGAAGGAGAAGTTGATTGTGTATCGGTGAAACAGAGAATTTGATTTATAGTTCAGAAAACAACCTCTCCCCCAGCCCCTCTCCGACGCGGAGAGGGGAGCCATGTAACGCTAC
>CAXNEV010000206.1:0-6684 GCA_964200925.1 Candidatus Latescibacterota bacterium
TGGTCCATCATGCGGCTGAGATAACGCGTGCCGCCAAAAATATTCTGTGCTGGATCAAAAGCATTTTTAACCCCCATATCGGTGGCGGTATCGGGCATGAGCTGCATTAAACCCATGGCTCCCTGAGATGAGACGGCTTTTTTATCACCGGCCGATTCGACATAGATGACGGCACGTGTCAGGTTGGGGTCCATACTGTTCAAGCGGCTGTAGTGTTGAACCAGTGGGTCGTATTTTTTGATCAGGCTTAGAATGTATGGATCAAGCCCAGGGGGTGTTTGGGAAACATTCATGTTGAGTTCTGGCTGAGGTGCAAAGGCGATGGGTTCTATTTCCGGTGTTGAAGCGGGTTTGGTTTCTGGTTGAAAAGGACGTCCTGTGCTGCGCGACAGAATGTAGAGCGCCAGGTTTGAGGTATAACTGCGTTTGACAAACGCATCGCGATTCATGGTGCCTTTTGTGGTTTCGGCCCACACGCAAATGGTGCTTAAAACAATGGCAGAAATGATGGATATATGTAATTTCATAGGGCAATGGACATTGGACGATGAACAATTAACAGTGAACAATGAAGTTTGATTTATGGTTTTTTGATCACTGACGATTTTTCATTGAATGGACGATGGTTATGCTTGAATATCGAGATGTGCACCCGGTATCGGGGTTGCCGATGTGTTTTTTGCCGTGCCGTTGCTGGTATAAATATTTTGGCGTATCGCCTGAAACATCGCGGTAAAAGCCTGGTTTTCTTCTTCGGTGAGAACGCCTGGTATGCTGCCCTGTTGCATGGTAGAACTGGTTTTGTTGAGCGCATTTGAGCGTTCAGATGCCTGGATGTTTGATGTGAGGTCTAAACGCGCACCAAGGGCGCGTGCAGAAGATATTGAAGATGTGAGGCCGTTGATGTTCATGGGGGAACCTCTGAAACAATGAACAGGGAACAAGAAATGGCTTGATCGCGTGTTTTATGGTTTTTTGATCATTGATGATTGATCATTGGTCACTCGATTTTACGCTCTGATTTGGCCAGAGATACTTTTTCGCAAACCCTGGAATGCCCCCGATAACAGTGTGGCACCCACATTGAAGAGCAGGTGGTTTTGCGCCAGGTCGGCCATTTCCATATCGACATCGACATTGTTGATGCCCGTGGTGTTGGGCCCGGAATCGGGGGTGTAAACATGTGGGGTTGCTTGTGATACATCACCAAGAGGCAGATGGCGGGCATCGGTGCGCACCCCGGTGATTTGGGGTTTGACGACCTGTGATCGCAGGTAAGAGGCAAAATCAACTTCTTTGCGCTTGTAATTGATCGTGTTGGCATTGGCCAAATTGTTAGACAGAGCCCTGTGCCGCAATGATGTGACATTTAAAGCTTTGTTGAGCAGGGGTATCCGCGTTTTGTCAAAAATCAGGTTGCGAACAAGCATGTAATTCTCCCTGGTGGGTTTAGAGATCCAAATTCGGTTTCTGTTTGAGCAAGATGTGTACCGAAAGTGTAAAATATTTGTAATTTATTGTTTTTACTCTATTTGAATTTTAATAAAATTGAGAAATATTTTTTGAGATGGCAAAACATTCCCAGAGCAGGAAGGTTTTGCGATGATTGTTCGCTGTCAAATCTCGCGCTGTGCGCGAAAGAACAGGCTCAGAGTAAACGACCTCTCGTTTTGCAGGTGTTGTTCACCTGCTTTTTTGTTCTTGCACGAGTATGATGATTGGGTTATTTTTGCGGCGTTATTTTCCAATGGGAACAACGCATAGGAGAATGCCATGCAGGTGACGGTGCGCACCAAAGTTTGGCTGGAAGTGGCCGGCGGGGTGCCTTTTTGCCACGGCAAAGCGGCCTTGTTGTCTGCTATTGAAAAACACGGGTCGATTCGGCAGGCAGCCAGCGTGTTAAACATGTCATATCGGCGGGCATGGGAATATATTCGCGATTTGGAAAAAGGAATTGATTCTACAGTGGTTAGAACAAAAATTGGCGGTTCTCGAGGCGGGGGATCTCAACTCACCGAAACTGGGATCGAGTTGTTGAGGTTTTACGAAAAAACACTCAGTGCCGTGGCTGATGCCGTGCGTTTGCAAGGAGGCACAGCGGTTTAAAGGAGAGACACTATGGCAAGTTATTACGAGTCGAAAGATTTGGCCAAATTTGGCAATATCACGCGTATTAACAAGGAATTGGGAGAGAAATTTTTTGCCTATTATGGCAGTGTGATGCAAGAAGGGGCATTGAGCGAGCGCGAGAAAGCATTGATTGCACTATCAGTGGCGCACGCGTTGAAATGCCCTTATTGTATTGATGCGTATTCCTCGACTTGTTTGGAAAAAGGGGCTGATGAAGCCCAGATGAACGAGGCCGTTCATGTGGCGGCGGCCATGGCAGCGGGCATTGCGCTGGTACACAGCGTGCAGATGATGAATAAAGTGGATGAGTTGTCGATTTGATGGGCTTGGTGCGAAGAGACTTGCGGGTGCATTTGCCGGGTGCATGGATTATTTTTTTGAGGAGGATGTATGGATATTGTTGCACAGCACGAGATTTTGTCCCGGCATGTGCCATCTTTTGAAGCCAAAACCGATCTTAACTATGGATTAACGGCGCTTTCTTTTAAAACGTTTCAAATTAATGTAGGGCGCTGGTGCAATCAGGCTTGTCACCATTGCCATGTGGATGCGTCACCTGCCCGCACGGAAATGATGGATCGCAAAACGGCGCAATTGTGCATGCAAGTGCTGGCGCAGTTGCCCAATGTGGAAATTGTGGATATTACCGGTGGGGCACCTGAGGGCAATGCACAGTTTCGGTTTCTGGTTGAAGAGAGCCGACGGTTGGGCAAACATGTGATGGATCGGTGCAATTTAACGATTATGGAAGAACCCGGTTTTGAAGATTTGCACGCATTTTTGGCTTTTCATGGTGTGGAAGTGGTGGCTTCTTTGCCGCATTTTGCGGCAGATCGAACCGATAACCAGCGCGGGCGCGGGGTATTTGACAAGTCGATTCGCGGGTTGCAAAAACTCAATGGTTTGGGATATGGCACCACGTTGCCGCTCAATCTGGTTTACAACCCGGCGGGGGTGTATTTAAGTTCGTCACAGCATCAGCTTGAACGCGAGTTCCGAGAGCAATTGTTTGACCATTATGGCATTGTGTTTCACCATTTGTATTGTTTGAACAATATGCCCATTAACCGGTATCTGGAAGCCTTGGTTCGGGCGGGAAAGTTTGAGGCGTATATGGAACGGCTGGTTGACGCATATAATCCGGATACACTTTCTGGATTGATGTGTCGGCATATGATATCGGTTGGGTATGATGGATCGGTGTACGATTGCGATTTTAATCAGATGCTGGATATGAAAACCGAACCCGTGTCGCACTTGCGAAATTTTGATCTGGCGGCGTTTATGGGGCGTCGCATTCGCACGGGCAATCACTGTTTTGGATGCACAGCCGGATCGGGATCGAGTTGTGGTGGCGAAGTGGTTGTTGATGAACTGGTACAGATTGCGGCGACTTAAATTGGGGTCGGGTGTGATTGCCTGATTGTTTTACCAATCGTTATCCCCTGAAGGGAATAACGAAAGAGGAGGCTGTGATGAGACAGTGGTTGGTGTGTTTCTGGGGTATTGTTATGATTACTGGCATTGCACGGGCAGAGTCTGTGACAGTTTATGCAGCAGCCAGTTTGAGCAGTGTTTTGCAAGAACTTTCTACGATAGCCGAAAAACAAACCATGCGGTTTTCTTTTGGCAGTTCTTCAACACTTGCCAAACAGATTGCCCAGGGTGCACCAGCGGATGTGTATTTTTCCGCAAATGTGTCGTGGATGGATTTTCTGGCAAAAGAAAATTTGATTGAACCCGATACGCGGGTGAATCTGTTGGGCAATGCGCTGGTTATCGTTGCACCAAAAGGCGAAGGATTTATCGTTGAACCGCGAGCGGATTTTGATTTTGCCGGGGCTTTTAAAGGGCGACTGGCGGTGGGTGATCCGTCGCATGTGCCAGCGGGTATTTATGCCAAAGAGGCACTGGAAAAGTTAGGCTGGTGGGCTGGACTGAAAGATCGCCTAGCTTCGGCAGAAGATGTGCGGGGGGCATTGATGCTGGTGGCGCGGGGGGAGTGTGAAACAGGCATTGTGTATGCAACTGATGCCGTGGTTAACAAGGATGTTGATGTGATTGCCACACTGCCCGATTCGTTGCTTAAGGAGCCTGTTGTGTATCCAGTGGCGGTGGTGAAAGGGCGGCGCACCCCGGAGGTTGATGCGGTGATGCGATTTTTTTTATCTGATAAGGCCGAGGCTGTTTTTCGGCGTTATGGGTTTCGCATGTTGATGGAAGGGGATATGAAAAAATGAAACGTTATTTGAGTCTTACACACGCAATATATCTGTTTGTGATGTGTGTGGGTGTGTCTTCTCCATTTGCCGACGGAAATGTGCCCGAATGGTTTGTTGTATCTGGAGCAGGGATGGGTGCAGACTCCGCATTTGGTGATGTGGTATGAAGAAAAAGGCGAGGATATGTTAAGCCCGGAAGAGTGGGAAATTTTGGAGTTGTCTGTGCGGGTGGGCTTGTTGTGTGTGGTGATCAGTTTGCCGCCGGGCATTTTGCTGGGCTGGTTGCTGGCGCGCATCACATTTCGCGGCAAGGTTTTGCTGGATGGTGTTTTGCATTTGCCGTTGGTGCTTCCGCCTGTGGTAACAGGATATGTGTTGCTGGTTTTATTTGGACGCCGTGGTTTTTTAGGAGCTTGGTTGAACGATTGGTTCGGGATTCACCTGGCATTCACCTGGAAAGGCGCTGTGCTGGCTTCTGCGGTGGTGGGATTTCCGTTGATGTTGCGGTCGATTCGACTGGCCATTGAAGGGGTGGATATTCGATTGGAACGCGCCGCACGCACCTTAGGTGCCGGGCCCATTCGGGCATTTGGCACTGTGACGTTGCGTTTGGCAGCACCGGGTGTGTTGGTAGGAGCACTGTTGACATTTGCCCGCAGTTTGGGCGAGTTTGGGGCAACCATTACGTTTGCATCAAATATTGCCGGGGAAACGCGCACATTGCCGTTGGCCATTTATACATTTCTCAATCAGCCGGGTGGTGAAGATCCGGCAGCGCGATTGGTGATGATTTCGGCATTGGTGTCGTTGGCGGCACTGGTGGCCAGTGAAGTGATGACGCGCCGAATGAAACGGTAGAAACTGCGAAAACTTCAAGGTTTTTTTGGGGTATGTGTATTGGTCGGGTTTTTGAAAGATTTGATGGGTGGAGACTGTTGTGCTGAAGATTCGGATAAAAAAACAACTGGCTGAATTTGCGATAGAAGTGGATGTGACCTGCCCCTATCTGGTGACGGCGGTGTTTGGCCCATCGGGTTCGGGCAAAACAACACTCTTAAACATGGTCAGTGGTTTGATGCGGCCCGATGTGGGTGAAATTTGCGTGGATGATGTGGTGCTTTTTTCGTCGGACAAAGGGGTTGATTTGCCTCCAGAACAACGCCGGGTGGGGTATGTGTTTCAAGACGATTTGCTGTTTCCACATTTGACTGTGCGGCAAAATTTATTGTTTGGATATCGCCTGTTATCTCACGGTGAACGGCGATTTGAACTGGCGGCCATTGTGGATTTGCTGGGATTGTCACCATTGCTGGAACGATATTCTGTGCATTTGTCTGGCGGAGAACGCCAGCGCGTGGCCCTGGGCCGAGCGATTCTGGCCTCACCCCGGTTGCTGGTGTTGGATGAACCCCTGTCTTCTCTGGATCAGGGGTTAAAAGATCGGATCATTCCCTATTTGCGGCATATTCGGTCAGAACTGCATATTCCGATGTTGTATGTGAGCCATTCGGTTGCTGAAATTTTGCAGTTGACCGGACAGGTAATAGTGCTCAAAAACGGACGGGTGCTGGCATGTGGCGATTTTTTTGATGTGGCCCACCAGCCCGAAGTTTTGCCCTTGTTGGAAACACATGGTTTTGAAAATGTGCTTCCGGTGGAAGTTATAGATGCCCATCACGTTTGTTATGAACAGTGGGTTTTGCGCGTTCCGCCCTGTGACCGTCCGGCAGGCACGCGCATTTTTGTGGGCATGCGTGCCAATGATATCATTTTGTGCCGCGAACGGCCTGCTGGACTGAGTATTCGCAATGCCATTGAGGGCCGCGTACTGGATGTGGTGATCGCAGAGGGCCGCGCTCTGGTTTATGTGGATGTGGGCAAGCGTTTGGCGGTGGAAATAACACCCGAGGCTGTGGCAGAACTGGGGCTTCAGGCCGGACATTCGGTGGTGTGTTTGATCAAGACCCATTCCATCCGCATTGGGCCGGATGTGGCGTGAAATCGACTCATTTGTCTAAAACGTGCATCCCAACGTGGGTAAGATGAGAAAGAAAAAAATGAGCTCATGATTAAAATTCGGTCTTGACGTATTGCCTTTTGGTCACTATCTTGTTTCAAATGCAGCAGAAAAATCCATAAACCGTTTCATTTACCCGAGAATTCATCATGATCATAAATAAACACAAATCATTGGGCTAAAACGCCTGGAGAGATTCTTTCTATCACAAAAGATGTGTGTTCTTAATAGTCAGAACGCGATGTCTTTTGTGCTTCAGACCTGTTCTCCTCCAGGATGCCCTTTTTGTTGCATTCAGGTGCATAGTTATGCGCA
>CAXNEV010000207.1:0-6679 GCA_964200925.1 Candidatus Latescibacterota bacterium
AACACCATCATAAACAACACAAAGGACAAACGGAAAAAAAGCGCCATACCTTATCCTGTTGTGGCGGCATAATCAATGCCGTACACGGAAGTAAATGTTATAAAATCTGCAAAATCGACTCGGCCATCGGCATTGAGATCTGCTTTTGCCAGATATTGAGATTCTGTTGATCGATACCCATAAGCAGAGACAAACTGGGTAAAGTCGGCAAAATTCACTTTCCGATCCTCATTCATATCCCCCAAATCTGTCAGTGGAACCACAACAGGATTACCTGTTGTTTGAAAAGACAAAATAGAACTGCGCGTCACATTGCCTGCCGCATCGGTCATGGTAATCTGGTAAAAATAAACCGTGCCCGGTCTTAATCCAGAAATCTGTACATTGCGCAACTGAATGCGCCCAGGCGGCACAATCGGGTCAAAAAGGGACGAGTCCGACAGCGTTTTTTTCAGGCCCAGCACCAAACGCGCCGAAGCCGGTTCATCCGAATTCCAGAAAACAGCTACGGTTGTATCGGATATTTCCAGCAAATTGGGTTCTACAACAAAAGCCGGAGGGGTAAAATCACCCCGGCTTTGAAACAACCAGATGGGGCTTTGTGTTTGCAATCCCGCAGGATCGGTGGTCACCACGCGCCAGAAATAAATGGTATTGGGGCTTAACAAACTGGGATGGGCATAGATCGTGTCGGACACATTTTTGGCAAGCACCGACAAAAACAGCCGGTTAGGCCCAAAATGCAAGTCGTATTTTATTGCGTCTTTGCCATCTGGATCTCCCCCTTGCCAGCGAAATGTAACGGGTGTGATCACATTGACCGCACTGTCGGCTGGCACAACCGCTTTGGGCACCCGGGGTGGATCGTTGACAGGGGCCACATCGACCACCACCACGGAACTGTCGCCAGCACCCGCAGGGTCTGTCACCATCGCCGTAACGGCAAACGTGCCCGATCCATCCAATGGCGGAAAAAATCGCGCCACGGGTCCAATGGCGCTATCTGGAATAGAAACGGAAATCGAGATGAGATTTTCAGGGTCACGAAACGCCCACTTTAAATCGTTTACCGAAGATTCAGCATCGCTGGCCAGCGTGGCCAACCCCAAATTGGTGGGCACATCTTCCTGCATCTTTAAAGGTGGAAATACGCGAATAATTGGCGGCGTGTTTCCAAGTGACAAACTTTCATTGCCAGGTGCGGTAAAAGACAAACCCGCCGGGGTAATGTATTGGCTGTTATACAAAGGGGCTTCAACCATAACCCGCAACCGTGCGGATTTTGTGATGGGTGTTTGCACCACCATTGGGATATAGGCCAAAAGACCCGATGCGGGAATCGAGTCGTGGGACGTTTTGACCAGGGCCGATAAATGCACAACCTGCACCGTGCCAGAATGGCCCGCTACCACATTGGTTCGCACCTGAAAACGCGTGAGGCTATAACCTGCCCGCACAAAAGGCGCGGGGGCATAAGCCGGGCGAAATAACGCAGGGTCATATCCAAAAAAAACTTCAACACCTGCCACACTGGCCCCGTTGGGAATCAATTTCAATTCCACAAGCAGCGTATCGCCCACCCCCGGAAATTTCAGCGTGTCCACCCGCGAAAGCCCAAGCCTAACAACCCCAACGCGCAGCGGTGTTTCCTGAGCATCCAGCACGACTTTAAAAATACCTTCATCAAAATCATTGCTGACAATCGTCAGCGTATCCACTCTGGCGCGGGAGCTATCGGGAACATAAGTGACCCCCACCAGGCGGCTGGAATCAGGCGGCAAAACAAAGGCCGTGACCTGGGCTGTAAAACGGGCCGTAGCCGTTTTGATCTGCGTCAGGCGCAAAGAATCATTGCCCGTATTTGAAATGAGAACCTTTTGAGAAACAGCCACGCCAATCCCTGTGCTGGCAAATCCCAAAACTTGCGGATAAACTGCAATTTCCGGGCCGTCGGCAATGCCGGTTAATTGCAATACCGGTCGCTGTTGTGCGGCATCTGCAGAAAGAACATTGCTGTAAAAAGACAGCACATCGGCATGGCTACCCCCGGTGCGAGGCTCAAAAAAAATCTCCAATTGAACCCGGCCACCCGGTGCCAATTGAAAAGGCCTAACCGCCACCCGAAAAGCCGATCCCGTTCCTTTGGCCAGACCCCCTCCGGTAACCACGAGTGTGGCATCACCCGCGTTTGTAATCCAGATTTTCTGGCTCTGGGATTGCCCCACAGCCATGCGGGCAAATGACAACGGATCGGGTTCAAAAGCCATTCGCGGGGCTGCTTCAACAGACCGGGCCAAAAACAGGCCAAACAACACACTGTACAAAAGGATTTTTAAGTGGGTGAACAACGCAAAATCACTCCCATTCCACTGTGCCTGGAGGTTTGTGGGTCACATCGTAAAACACCGCAGCAATGCCTTTCAATGCCAGAATGTCTGCCCCCAAAGCCAATGCCAGATGTTGCGGCAAGGGCGTAAACCGCGCGGTCATAAAATCGGGTGTGGTAATGGGCCGCAACACCACGGATTCTTTTAATCCATCGGTGGTCAGCGGCAACAAAACCGTTGGCATTTGCGACACGTCACCCATCAATCCGGCTTTTAACAGCGTGTTCATCGCCAGATGATCGGCCTGGCGCAGCACATCCAGTCGGGACCGCGTTAAAAACGACCGCTTCAATTTTAATTCTGGCGGCATTTGGGGTGACAGCAGATAAATCACGCGGTTGATCGTGCGCACCGCATTGGTCACCCGTGTGGACACCCGTTCCAGAACCTCCCAACTGGCCGGCCCCCACACCATTGCCGGATGGGCATAGGTGCGGTAATCGCCCTGTACCCCCACGCTTTTAATGGGCAACACGCGCAATTGCAACCCCGCCTCGGATGCAATGGCCTGTGCCGTTTTTTCATCTTTTGAAAAATCGTCAACCGGCATGTGGCCATCCGAACACAAACACCGCACCGCCAGACCGGGCCCCGGAAACGGATGCCGCCAGACCAGCGCATCGGGCAAACCCAATTGTGTGCCCAAATCGCGCACTTCATCTTTGTAAAGGTGTGCAAGGGGTTCAACAACCTTGCCCTGTGCAATCAACTCTTCAATTAAATCGATGCGGTTGTGATGGGTCTTGATCAACGCGGCATGGGCCGTTCCACCCGACTCAATGGTATCGGGATACAGCGTACCCTGCCCCAACAACCAGTGATCCACATCGAGATTCAGGCGGGCCAGCACTTTGTCTTTAACTGTTAAAAACGTTCGGCCAATGGCCTCGCGTTTGGCCTCTGGATCAATTAGCCCTTCCACGCTGAGCAAAAAATCATCGCTGGCATCTTCGACCATCAAATTGTCAAATCCGCCGCGTTTCAAAAATTCGGCCACCGCAGAGGTTTCATCTTTGCGCATAAACCCATTGTCGATGTGCAAACCCAGCACGCGCTCTGACCCCAATGCCCGATTTAGCAACACAAAAGCCACACTGGAATCCACACCGCCCGACACCAGCAAAAACACGTTTCGGTTGCCCACCTGTTTGTGAATATCTTCTATGGCTGTTTGGGCATAATTGGCCATGGTCCAATTGCGCGGGGCATCACACAGCGCAATAAAATTGTCAAATATCACCTGACCATGCGGGGTATGGGCCACTTCGGGGTGAAATTGTAGGCCGTAAATATGTCGCACCTCATCTCCAACTGCTGCTGTTGGACAATCTGGTGTGCTGCCCAGAATTTGGAACCCTTTAGGCAACCGGGCCACCATATCGCCATGGCTCATCCAGACTTCTTCTTGTTGTCCCAAACCCTTAAATAAAGGGGTATCGATGACTTGGTTCAAAATCGCTGTGCCAAATTCGCGCACCGTGCCCGGAACCACGTCGCCACCGAGGTGTTTGCACAGCAATTGGTGTCCATAACACAACCCCAGCACAGGCAACTCTGTTTCAAACAAAGCCGGATTAAAATTGGGCTGATTGGGATCGTACACACTCGATGGCCCCCCCGATAAAATCAGCCCGCATGCCCCTTCTATTTGTGCCGGATCGGCATCGGGCAAAAAAATCTCAGAATAAACATGCAACCTGCGAATCCGATTGGCGATCAGGTGCGCATATTGCCCGCCAAAATCAATCACGGCAATGCCGTTTTGCATAACCACTCCCTTTTTGAAAAGGCAAACGGCAAACGACCGGTCAAAACCGCGTGCGTCTGCCGACTTCCCCGTCCTTCATCATGATCGGTTTGATTACAATCCTTTCAGATAACTTTTAATCACTATGCCCGCGCGGGTATAATGGCTCAAATCAGACACAACATTTCCCGACACGGTAAACCGGGCATTAACAGGCATCACCATGCCAAAGTCGATGGTCTTGAGTTTTGTTCCCCAATCGTACCGACCACCCATTTGAATCACCAGAGAACGCGGCACACCATCCGGGTTGGTCAATGGTTCATCTGCCATGGCTCGCATAAAATAAGTTAAACCACCGCCCGTTTCTTTGATATTGCCCAGGTGGGTTAAAAAACCCCGAAGCACCACATTCCGGGCAATGGGAAGGGTTAAAGACAGCGCCCCGCCCATGCTGCGTTTGGTCAGTTGAGACAGGGTATCTTTCACGGCCTGGTGCAACAGGCGCGTCACATCGGCCCGGTAAAGTGTGTCGGCACCGGCCTTCTGGGCAGCGTTTAAAGTCGCTTTATAAACCGGATCGGCCAGCAGGGTAGAACGCGCGGTCAATTGGGCGCGTGTTGCCTCAGACAACGAGGTAGGACCCTGGCCCCCGCGCCCAACCCTGAGTGAAAGAACCGGTTCGCCCACGCGGCCATCGGGTGTGTTTCCTTCGCCCAGAAAACCCAATAATCTGCCCGGATAAAACCGAAGGCCCGCCGACAATTCAGACCGGCTTCCAAAACTTGCCCAAAATAGAGCGGTCAATCGTTCCGACAGCGGATAAGTCAAGCCAATATGAGGTTGGATGGCACTGCCCAAAACCAGATCTTGCGGCACAAGACTGGTATCGGCAAGGGTGAGCAAAGGAATTTTGGCCACATTGGCAAAAGCGCTGTCGGACTGTGTGACCCCACTGCCCACAAGGTGATCGCCCAACCGGGTGGTGGGGCTCATCAACTGATAGGTGCGATCTGGCAATCCTATGTCAACCCGACTGCCAAATCCCACCCCTGCTTCAAACGATAATTTGCGAACCTGCCCGTCGGGATTCAAACGCGCGGCCTCTGCCTCATCCTCTATCAGAAGATTTTTCTGTTGCTGTGTTTGAAGGCGTTGCATAATAGCCATTTCTTCTTCTGGAAGCAGCGGTTTAATGCGGATAATGCCCAGGCGCGATTCCCGATCCAAAATTTCCAGATCTGTGCCTTTCACCAGATTCACCACTTCTGCAGTGGACAAACGGGGGAAAACTTCCACCACACGAACAGCGCCCAGCACCATCTCACCGGCCAAATTTTCACCTGTTTCCGGGTGCCGGATCACTTCCTGACGCACCAGTTGGAACAGATCTCCTGGCCGAACGTTGTCCTGCTCGCCTTTATCAATAAAAAGCAATCGCCCGGCAGTTTGAAGCACATACCCGTTTTCAACAATTGCATCCTGGGCAAATGCCCCGCCGCACAGGGCCAAAACCAAAATAAAGGCCAAAAATTGTCGCATAAAACACTCCGTCATTTTTCTTCTTCAGCCGTTTCCAATTCGGGCAAATCGTCCAGATCATCAACCATCGTTTCTTCTTCTTCAACTTCTTCAAACCCCGAATTCCCCCTGCCCTTTTTGTTTTTACCCCCGGAAGACCCGCCACCCCGTTTGCGTCTTTTCATCATCAAAATCAACCCGGCAAGTAAAATTCCCACAAAGCCAAAAACGGGAGCCAGAATCTGCCACTGGTAATACCATTCGGCAGGTTCTTCGGGTTTGTCTTCGGCAAACAAATCGTCTATGCGTTCTTCTATTTTGGGAGAGGCTTCAACAACAGGTGGAGATATTTCGGTCTGAGGCATCGGCAAGGTCGTTGCTGGTTGTTCCATCGTTGGCACAACAACCGGTGGCTGTTGGGTTTCTTCCAATTTGTTGGTTTCAAAATTCAACTTATAAGAGCGATCCCCCACGCGCAAAATAATCTCTTCACCCGCACCGCGTGTTAACACGCCCAGGTCGTTGATATTCAACTTGCCCAGCACATCCACTTCGGCGGTATCTTTGGCAATTAAAATTTGCTGTTGCTGTTCCAGAGTGCCCACGCGACTTTCAACCAGCACCAGCTTTTCGCGCATATTCTGCACCGCATTCATCACCCCTTGCAGGCGTTTTTCAGAACTGCCAACCCGCTGCAATGTTTTTCGCAGGTCTTCAATCGCCTTTTTATTGGCTTTAATTTCCTCGGCCAAATTGCGCGCCAGTGATTTGATTTCCGATCGGGCTTCGTCAATTTCCATTTGCATGCGCTCTTGTGCCGATGGAATGGCAATCAACCCCTCTGCCACATCGCCCACTTTAACGGGTGCATACATCACCGTCAATCGCCCAAGAGCCGTTTCGGCATTGACGTGTTCAATGGTCATCTCGCCAATTTTGACTTTCCGCGAGCCATAATCTTCGCCCGTTATGGGATGAACCACACGGCCAGCTTCACTCAAAATATCGGCCGTCATGCCAACAG
>CAXNEV010000208.1:0-6679 GCA_964200925.1 Candidatus Latescibacterota bacterium
ACATACGCTTTTCCAGCCCCTTTGCAAATGTTGCGCCGTTTCTGTACCAATTCTACTTCCAACCGAAGTTGATCACCCGGCACCACTTTGTTGCGAAAACGGGCTTTATCAATACCCATAAACAGCGGAATTAAATCGCTTGCCTCCCCCCCCTGCATCAAAATGGCCGCTGCCTGTGCCATCGCCTCCACAATCAGCACACCCGGCATCACCGGATTGCCCGGAAAGTGCCCCTGAAAAAAAGGCTCATTAATCGACACATTTTTAAGAGCCACCAACCGCTTGCCTGGTTCCAATTCAATCACACGGTCTATGAGCAAAAAAGGATATCGGTGCGGCAACGATTTCTGAATGGCTTCAATGTTTAAAGTCATCGCATCCTCCTGAGACATCAGAAAAACGCAGCGAGAACCGCACACATGCGATTCTCGCTGAAGATCACAAAAACACCTTTATCTATATTCTATTGGCCTGTTTTTTGTGATGCTTCCAGATCTTTGGCCAGCGCTTCCAGCACTTTGTCGGTCAAATCGTGAGCATCTTTGGCATAGGCCAGAGCCGCGGTATTCAACACAAAATCGTAGCTGTTGTTTTCGGCCACAGTTTTGATAACCTCATTAACCTTTTGCACAATGGGCTGCAACAACTCAGATGTTTTTTGGGCCAAACGACCGCGTTCGGGATCGGATGCTTCCTGTACAAATCGCTGCAAGTCCTGCTGTTTTTTGACAATAGCCTGCTGTTCTTCCTGTTTGCGTTTCTCACTCAACAACAGCGACTGGCGTTCGTAGTTTTCCTGCATTTTGGCCAATTCGTTTTGCCGCATATTCACTTCCCTGCCCAGTTCTTCCTGAAATCTGTCGTATTCTTTTTGCGCATCCTGATAAGGTTTGTATTGCTCCAATATCTTTTGTGAATCAACATAACCCAGCTTCATTTGAGCCTGTGTTGTGCCTGCAAAACCCATCAGGGCCAGTGCCAAAAACCACATTCGATAACGTATCATGTCAAACACCCCTTCCCTCGTAACGGTGACCGTGTCAAAATTGAAGTGCCGGAAAAAACATCTGATCATAACGGTATAATGAACAAAAAAAGGCAAAATAAAAAAGAAAAAAATCAAACTCACAAATCTTAATAAAACTGCGGGCCAAACTGGAAATGCGTCATCATCTGCACGGGTGATTCATCCACGCGGGTGCGATCAATGCCCCAGGCAAAGTCAAAGCCCATAATGCCCACCACCGGGGCCACAATGCGAATGCCAAAACCCACAGACCTGCGCAAATCAAACGTGCTGATTTTTCCAATTTCGTCCCAGGCATTGCCGGCATCGGCAAAAAGCAACCCGTAAAACTGATTGTTCACAATAGGAATGCTGATCTCGGCATTAAACAACAATTGTGCCACCCCGCCGATTTGCCCGCCTTCGTTTTGCGGCCCCACCGACTGATCGGCATATCCGCGCAGCATCGTTCCGTCAAATAAAGACACCCCGCCGGGTGTATAAAGTTCGTTAAAGGGAACGGCCTCTGACCCATAACTGGCGGCAAACCCCAGTTGGGACCGCATATTCAAGGCCAATTTCCAGAACAGCGGAAAATAAAAACTCGTCACCAAATCGTGTTTGTGGAAAGCGCGGTTGCCCCCCAAAAAACCACCGGCCACAGCAGGGGTATATGTAATGACTGAACCGGAGGTTGGAAATTGCGGCAAATCGCGGCTGTCGCGTGTAAAATTGGCACTAACACTGCTTGTGACGTTGTCGCTCAAAGATCGGTCGCGGGCAGCCGTGCTGTCGGTAAAATTGATAAACGTGACGCGTTCAATACGATACCCCACCGAAGCGCGCGAATAATCGGGCCAGCGCAATCGCCGCCCTATGCGAACGGCCCCACCCTCGGCGCGTTGATCAAAATCGGCCGCGCCAAAATTGGTATAGCGCTGGGTATCGCGAAACAATGACGTTGAAATGCTCGTGGGCGTGTTTCTAAACCACGGCTCGGTAAATCCAACGCGAAACGTTTCGCGCCTGGTGCCAAATTCCCACTGGAAATCGAGCTGCTGCCCATTGCCTCTGAAATTTGGAATTTGCAGCGCAATGGTGCCCACCAGTTTGTCGCGCTCGCTATACCCGGCACCCACCGATGCCGTCCCGGTTGATTTTTCTTCGACCTTAAACTCCAGATCGATTTCCGAAGAAGATTCAATGGGTTTGGGCTCGGGAAGCACATTGCCAAAAAAGTTGAGCGCCATCACTTCGCGAATGCTGCGCTCTAACAAACCGCGGCTGAATGTTTGCCCCGGATACACGCGCAACTCGCGCCGAATAACCCGGTCTTTTGTTTTGGAATTGCCCGTAATCAACACCTTGCGAATTTTCCACGGATCGTTTTCTGTTACGTCAAAGTGCACATCAACCACATGATCCTCAACAGGTTTTTCAACCGGAAAAATCCCCGCGCCAATATAACCAATGTCCATATAGGCATTTTTGACCTGTTCAACCGATTTGCCCACGCGCTCTGAACTGTACACGCCGCTTGAATCCACCACCACCAGGCTGGCCATGCCCAGATCGTTCAATTTTTCATTGCCCGACCACGTCACTTTGCCAAAGCGATACAACGGGCCTTCTTCAATGGTAATGTCCAAATACATCTTCTGTTTGTCTGGGCCATACGACAAACTGTCGGTTGTTACGAAGGCATCGCGATAGCCATTTTGCCGATAAAAATCGAGCACGAGATCTTTGTCATCTGGACATTTTTCTTCATCGTATTTGCCTCCGCCAAACCACAACCCATCCTGTTTGGTTTCTTTCATCTGTTTGCGCAGTTTGGAACTCAAAAGCGCCTTGTTGCCGTGAAACCGAATTTTTTTCAGATTGACTTTTTTGCCTTCCTTGATCTCAAACGCCAATGGCAAATACCCTTCGGCATCGGGTGTGCCCTGTTCTGTGGTCACTTCGGCCAGCAAATACCCCTGTTGTTTATAAAGTTCTTGCAGCTTGTTTAACGCGCGTTTTTGCTCTTGGGGTTTGATCAGTTGGCTTTTGAACAAACCCAGTTCCCTTTTGAGTTTTTTCTCGGTTAATGCCCGATTGCCTTTAAAGGTGACCTCGCCCAATCGGGGAAATTCCACCACATCAATGATAACGGCAACCCCACCGGGCACATCGGTGTCAAGAGACATTTTCACATCGTCAAACAAACCCACTTTATACAAATTTTGAATGACGCGACTGGCATCTTCAGACGTGAGTTTCTGGCCTTCAAACAAACCGCTTTGCGACCGGATAAACGATTCTTCTGTAAAAGAATTGCCGCGCACCCGAATGGCCTTCACCTCATACGAGGCCATTTGTGCTTCGACAGCAGAAAAAAGAAACAACACACAACACACAATAATCCAGAGCCTTCTATTCATGAACCTCATAAACCCTCCGAAACGGAACACATGGTTAATTTCAGTGTATGTTACAAACGCCCGGTCTATCCAAAATGTTCCGCTTCCGTACGCCAAACGGGCCCGGACACAAGTCCGGGCCAGCCTGATTGTTTCCAATGATCTGCCACCCGACATCCCTTTAATAAATTTATGCTTTGTCTTGATCAACCACTTCTTCGTCAACCGGGTTGTCTTCGCCATCTGTCACATCGGTAAAATGCAACCCGTCGCCTTTTTTGCTCACGCGCATTTTGCTACCATCTGAAATTCGCCCCATCAATATTTCTTCGGCCAGGGGGTCTTCCACCTGTTTTTGAATGGTGCGTTTCAAATGCCGCGCCCCATAAGTGGGGTCGTAGCCTTTTTCGGCCAGCAGCGTTTTGGCCCCCTGTGTGAGCGTTACTTCAAT
Source organism: Candidatus Latescibacterota bacterium (assembly GCA_964200925.1). Taxonomy (GTDB): domain Bacteria; phylum Latescibacterota; class UBA2968; order UBA2968; family UBA2968; genus CAXNEV01. The sequence continues at coordinate 3,860 of CAXNEV010000208.1, forward strand.
GCCGCGTTCTTCCACGCGCTTGAGCGTGTTGTTCAGTTCAATATCGACAATCTGGATAATTTCCTTGCGATCCAGTGGATTGAATATGACCACCTCATCCAGGCGGTTGATAAACTCAGGATTGAAAGTCTTTTTCAATTCCTCATTGATCTTTTCTTCCATCTTCTCTCGAATCGACTTTTTATCAGCCCTTCCAAAACCCAATCCCCCCGCTTTGTTGAGATCCCGGGTGCCCAGATTGGATGTCATAATCAAAATCGTATTTTTAAAATTCACTTTGCGGCCAAAACTATCGGTTAAACGCCCTTCATCAAGCACCTGCAACAACAGGTTAAACACATCGGGATGGGCCTTTTCAATTTCATCCAACAACACCACCGAATACGGGCGGCGGCGCACCTTCTCGGTCAGTTGCCCACCTTCATCATATCCAATATACCCAGGCGGTGCGCCCACCAGTCGGGACACCGCAAATTTTTCCATATACTCCGACATATCCACAGTAATGAGCGCTTCTTCATCATCAAACAAATATTTGGCCAGCGATTGGGCCAGATACGTTTTGCCAATGCCTGTTGGCCCCAAAAACAGAAACGTGCCAATGGGCCGGTTGGGGTCTTTTAATCCGGCGCGGGTGCGGCGAATGGACCGACACACGGTTGACACCGCTTCATCTTGACCCACAACCGTTTTTTGCAACACCTGCCCCATCTTGATCAGCTTTTCCGATTCGGCCTGCGCCAGTCGAAACACGGGAATGCCCGTCATGCTCGAAATGACCTGGGCAATGTGTTCTTCGGTGACTTCGACCACTTCGTCTTTCACCTTCACTTCCCACTCTTGCCGCATGTCTTCTAACTTGGTTTTTAAAGCCCGTTCGTGGTCGCGCAATTTGGCCGCCTCTTCAAATTGCTGATTTTCGGCAGCCTCATCTTTTTTGCGGGTTACATCTGCAATTTCCAGTTCCAGCTTTTTGATGTCCTCGGGCGGATTGAGGCGAGACAACCGCACGCGCGACCCGGTTTCATCGATCACATCAATGGCCTTATCCGGCAAGTGCCGGTCGCTGATGTAGCGGTCGGCCATGCGAGCAGCCGCTACAATGGCCTCAAGTGAAAAATGCACCTTGTGATGTGTCTCGTAACTGGCTTTTAACCCCTTGAGAATTTCAATGGTTTCTTCCACAGACGGCGCATCAACCAAAATGGTCTGGAAGCGGCGTTCGAGCGCGCCATCTTTTTCAATGTATTTCCGATATTCATCCAGGGTTGTTGCACCAATACATTGCAATTCTCCGCGCGACAGCGCGGGTTTAAACATATTGGAAGCATCCAATGTGCCCTCGGCACTGCCGGCTCCCACAATGGTGTGTAATTCGTCGATAAAAATGACCACATCCTGGCTTTGTTGCAATTCATTCATCACCGCTTTGATGCGCTCTTCAAACTGCCCGCGGTATTTGGTGCCAGCCACAATGCCGCCCATGTCGAGAGTGACCACGCGTTTGTCGAGCAGCACCTGCGGCACCCGGCGTTCCACGATGCGCTGTGCCAGCCCTTCGACAATTTGCGTTTTGCCCACCCCGGGTTCACCCACCAGCACGGGGTTGTTTTTTTTGCGCCGTGCCAACACCTGAGACACGCGTTCAATTTCCTGATCGCGGCCAATGGTCGGGTCGAGTTTCCCTTGCCGGGCCAAATCGGTTAAATCGCGGCCAAAATGGTCGAGAAAAGGCGTTTTGCTTTTTTTCTTGTCCCGCTTCCCTGAAGGTTTTCCTTGCAAAACGGCAATCACCTCCTCCTTGGCGGTTTTGTGGTCAACACCAAATGCAGCTAAAATTTGCGCAGCAACCCCGTCTTTGTCTTTTAACAGCGCCAGCAACAGATGGCTGGTTCGAACAAACTGGCTTTTCATCTCTTTGGCTTCGTTGGCCGCAATTTCCAAAATTTGTTTGGCCCGCGGGGTAAAAGGCACTTCTCCCATGGTCATGGAGCTGCCAGAAGAAGCCACATAGTCATCAATAGACTGTTTGAGATTCTCCAGATTGAGGCCCACATTGACCAGCACCTGCGTGGCAGTGCCTTTGCCTTCGCGAATAATGCCCAGCAACAGATGTTCGGTTCCGATGTAATTGTGCCCCAAACGCGCGGCTTCTTCGCGTGCAAGCTGCATCACCCGCTTCACCCGATCCGAAAACATATTATTCATCCAACGTCTCCTCTTGCATGGTGGCTCTCAATTCTGAATGCACGATGCAGCAATTTCTATTATTTTGCCGATGTTTTTATTTTTTTGCGAACCCACTCGGCCCGAAATGCATCGCGGTCCGGGGCTTCCAAACGATGTCCGGCCATGTATTGCAAATGGGATGGCTGCGTTTCGACAACCAGTTCATTGAGTGTGCACATCGGCACATCGCGAATGATATGCAAACCAATGCCCAACCGAACGGCCGAGGCCAAATTCATAAACTCTTGTGAAGTCAACAGGTGTGCGTGGTTCAAAATGCCGTATGCCCGCCAGATTTTGTCTTCCATTTTGGCGCGTGCATCGCGAAACAGTGTTTCGCGGGCATTTTCTTCACAGGTGATCAATTGCCCCACCACTTCGTCAAGCAAACCGAGCAGATCGCGTTCGCTGCGCCCCAGGGTTACCTGATTGGACACCTGAAATAAATTGCCGGCTACATCGCTGCCTTCGCCAAATAACCCGCGCACCGCAAAACCCATTTGTGTGATGCCCCGCACCACCCCATCAATTTCCTTGGTGAGCACCAAACCCGGCAGATGGATCAAAACTGAAGCCCGCAACCCGGTGCCC
>CAXNEV010000209.1:0-6675 GCA_964200925.1 Candidatus Latescibacterota bacterium
GCTGTTTACCAACGCAATGTGGGGGGTGGCGCGAGGGGCGGTGCTGGCCCAACTCGTGCCGCAATTGCGGCAAACGGCAACGGGTTTGATCGCGCAGCAATTGATTGCAGCAGGTGTGCCCGCAAGCCAGGCGCAAATCCAGGCAACTGCACAAGCGGAACAACTGGCGGCGGTTTTTCCCAATGTAATTCCACAAACCCTGTCGGGCCTTCAAAATGCCGTGGGGTATTTGAATCAACAAACGCGGGGTTTTGATTTTGTTTCCACGTTGCAAAATGCTGTAAATGATGTGCCGCAAAATAAACCCACCATTACCGAAACGTTTGAAGTGGGTTATAAAAGCATTGTGAACAATAAATTGTTGATTGCCATGGATGTGTACCGGTCAGAAAGAAAAGATTTTTCCTCACCATTGCGCATTGAAACCCCCAACGTATTTTTGTCACCCACATCGATAAGCGCGGCTTTTGCCCCGGCCCTGACACAGAATTTGGCCAATCCCAATTACGCGGCTCTTGCCTCAGCCGTGAAAGCCCTGGATGCCCCCACGCTGGGTGGCAATGGCAATGGATCGGCCATAGATGAATTAACCACCCTGTTTACAAAAACAGCGGCCAGCATTCCCTTTGGAACCATCACCCCGGAAGAAGCGGTTGATCCAACAGCGGTGATGTTGACCTACCGCAACTTTGGCAAAGTGACCTATTATGGGGCCGATGTGAGTTTGGCTTTTTATCCAACCCCTGCCTGGACCATATCGGGCAACTATTCTTATGTCAGTGAAGATCTGTTTAAAAATTTGGATGGCATTGCCGACATTGCGTTAAATGCGCCCAAACACAAGGCCAATCTCTCAGCACAATATACTTTTCCCCAAATGGGCTTAAAACTGGAAGGCCGGATGCGCTATCGCGGGGCATTTCCGATGAATTCGGGGGTTTATGTGGGGCCTGTTGAAGAAGCCACAGTGGTCGATTTTCACGCCGCTTACGACTTGCCTTTATCGGGAGCCACCCAAGTTGTTTTACATGTAGATGCCAGCAATGTGCTCAACAAAAAATATCAGGCCTTTGTTGGCGCACCTGAAATTGGTCGGTTGGTAACGGGCGGGGTGACCGTGCGGTTTTAAGGAATGTGCGTATAGACGAATAGACGATTCGCAGATTCGCTCGTGATCAGTGGGGCACCTTCGGTGCATTCCCTGCGGGAACTTGCGCTTTGCGGCACCCACTGGTTCGCGCTTTAATTTTTCGAGGGCAAAACGGCGATGAAAATTACCGATGTGCAGATTTTTCGCATAGAAGGCCACTGGCCTGGAAGTTCTTTTGAACCGGGCAGTCGTCAGGCACGCCCCCTGGATATTTATCCCGAATTTAATACCGACACAACCAGTGCCGATGGCCCCCGAACAATCAAAGCCCTTTATGTTCAGATCAACACCGATGCAGGTCTTTCGGGATTGTTTGGCCCCATTCAGAACCAGCAGGCTTTTGTGATTCACACCATGTTGCGCTCTTTTTTGATCGGGCGCGATCCGTTATCAACAGAAGCCCTGTTGGATCACATGCTGCGCCTGGATCGGCATGGGCGTTCGGGTTTTTTTATGACAGGTGTGAGCTCTGTTGATTGTGCGCTGTGGGATTTAAAAGGTAAAACATGGGGGCAACCCGTGTATCGCCTGCTGGGTGGCCCCACGCGCCTATCTGTTCCGGCCTATGCCAGTATGCTCGGATTTTCAATTGTGCCCGAACAAGCCGCCAGAACAGCGGCCGAATACCGCGCCAAAGGGTTTATTGCGCAAAAATGGTTTTTTCGATATGGCCCAGGTGATGGGGATGCGGGCAAAGCCAAAAATCTGGCCATGGCCAAAGCCGTGCGCGAAGCAGTGGGTGATGATTATACGTTGATGTTTGATGCGTTTATGGGTTGGGACACAGCCTATGCCATTGACATGGTGAAACACCTATCCCCATTAAATCCCCGGTGGATGGAAGAACCTGTTCCCCCCGAACGAATTGGGGCTTTTCAAAAAATTCGGGCCTCGTCCCATGTGCCCATTGCCACAGGCGAACATGTTTACACCCGGTGGCAAACCAAAGAATTGCTTATGGCCGGTGCTGTAGATGTGCTGCAAAATGACCCCGATTGGACAGGGGGCATTTCGGAGATGACAAAAATTTGTGCGCTGGCATCGGCATTTGACACACCTGTTGTGGCTCATGGGCATTCGTTGTTGCCTGCCCTTCACGTGGCCGGGGCACAACCGGCCACAACTGTGCCTTATGTGGAATTTTTAATTCGGGGCCAAGAGAGCAAACAATTTTTTCACAAACCCGTTTATCGCCCACAAAATGGCGATGTGGCCCTGCCCGATTTGCCGGGGCTGGGCCTGGTGCTGGATGAAAACAAAATTGCATTGAAAGAAGAAGTTGTGTTCTAATTGATCAGACGATTGTGCCGACCAAACAAACCGACATGACAATAAGGGGGATGATGATGATTTTCGATTTCAAAGCTGCTTTAGATCGCATGGGCGGGGATGAAGAAATTTTAAGAGAAATTGCGGCTTTATTTATCGAAGACTCCCCTGAGCAACTTCGCCGCATTCGCCAATCCATTGATGACGGTGATACCCATGCGATGGAACGGGCAGCACATACCTTAAAAGGATCGGTTGCAAATTTTGGCGCAGAAAAAGCTGTACAGGCCGCTTTAACGCTTGAAATAATGGGCCGAAAAGGGCAATTAACCGAGGCCAATCAGTGTTATCAGGAATTGGAAACAGCTATTGAGGAAGTTCAATCTGCACTTCGGAAAATGTAGGATTTTCGACCATGGGCCATTTATTGAATGAAATGGGGTGGATAGAGGGCGCAATCTGCTTGGCCTGTTTGGGGGGCATTGTTCTATTCGTACGCCTGTTTTGGCGCCGTCAAAAACAGGCGGCCTTCATAGCCGCTCAAGAAACCTTGCTTTTGGATCTGGAGCAGCGTGTGAAACAGCGCACAGCAGAGCTGACAGAGGCCAACAAGCTGTTGCAGCAAGAAATGAATGAACGCAAACAAACCGAACAGGATCTCGTGCGGTTTGAACGCTTGCGGGCATTGGGGGAACTGTCGGCGGGCATCAGTCACAATTTGAATAATCTGTTAACAGGTATTTTAGGGCCTGCCGAATTGCTGGATATCGTATCCAGTGATCCCAAAACCAAAATTTATACGGAAATGATTATCCAATCAGCCAACCGCGCCGCTGACATCGTGGCTCGCCTGTACAAAGCCGTTGACGCCGACCCAGTTGGAACATTGGAGCGGGTGTCTGTGGATATGGTGAGTGAAGAAGCCATTTCGGTCACGCGGCCTCGCTGGAAAGATGAGGCCGAAGCCAATGGCATTGCCATTGAAGTGGTCACATCGTATAAACAAACCGCTCCCATTCGGGGTACAGAAGCCGAACTGGGCGAGATTTTGATCAATTTAATTTTTAATGCCGTAGATGCCATGCCTTCAGGGGGAAAACTGACCATTGATGCCTGCGATGGCGATGATGCCGATCAGGTGATTTTAAACGTGTCTGATACAGGTATTGGCATGTCAGACATTGTGAAAAAGCGCGTGTTCGAACCTTTTTTTACAACCAAAAAAGATGTGGGCAGTGGGCTGGGATTGGCTTCGGTATATGGCATCGTGCGCCGCTGGGGTGCTTCCATTGACGTGACCAGTGCCCCGGAACAGGGCACGACATTCACGTTAAAACTGCCCACATGGAAAGGCGCAGAAACGGACCATGTTGAAGCAGAATTGGATGTTTTGCCCGTAAGCACAACACAAAAACGCATTTTGGTGGTTGACGATGAAGATGTGGTATGCCGCATTATTGCACTGGCTTTGAGCAAAAACCACGAAGTGGATACAGCCGCAGGTGGGAAAGAAGCGCTGGACATGTTTGAGCGCAAGGGATACGATATTGCATTAATTGATCTGGGCATGCCGGGCATGTCGGGAGATCGCGTGGCCCAAGCCATCAAAAAACGCGACGATCGCGTGGTCACCGTGATGGTTACTGGATGGGCCTTGGAAGAAAAAGATGCCCGGCTGACCTATTTTGACGATGTGGTCACCAAACCATTTGAAACATTGGATGTGATTCGGCACGCGGTGGGGCGTGCGGCGGCATTGCACGACCAACGGTTGAAAGAAGAATAGATCGATCATCATACATCCCATGCAAAAAGCCATCGGTGTTTAACCGATGGCTTTTTTGTTTTGGATCTTCTGTTATCAGCATCTGGAAATAACATGTTCACTTTTCAAGGGCCAAGCAGGTGATGAACCGTTTGGCAAATGTGATCTGCGGTGCCAACCACATAAGACCCTGGGCGTTTTAAATAATATTGATTGGTCCAAACTTCATAACCCCCTTCGGGTATTTGACGACGCGCCGGCACATACCCGATGATGCCGTTGGCATATGCGGCAATGCAGGTGTGTGCAAATGCCGGGTGCAATTCGCGTTTGAGGCGCAGGGCATATTCCACGCTGATTTCCCCGGAGAGGGCAACAAGGGCCAACAACCGGCCAAAATGCAGGGTTTGAACTTCAAAAGGCACCCGTGTTTCAATGGGCAATGCCTGCTCTTTGAGGGAAGGCCAGCACCGAAACCGTGTGATCAACCGGGCCGTTGGGGTTGGGGCGCATTTGCATCATGCCCTGTTCATCGGGCAGGCGGCGGTTGATGGCAAAATTACAGGTTCCAGTGCCAAACTTGATCAGGCCCGGCCTTCGGTTTTGCCAGGCTTTTTGGGCACAGGTGGCAACTTTTTCCATCAGTTCATCAATATAACCCATGTCAACATGGCCGTGGCGCTCCTGATCAACGGCGCGCAACACAGGGCCACAATGGGTGTGAGAGCCGCCCAGCAAAATCTGGTGCGGTTTGAGGCCCGTTAGATCGCCAATACGCGCTCGCGCACGAGAGGCGAATTCGTAAAAACCGAGAATTTCAGCACCTACAATAAGAGCGGTATTTTGACCATCATCCATGGCAATGGCTGTGGCGGTTAAGGGCAAATACACACCCGTTGAAGGATCAAGCCGATTGGCGTAACCAGCCAGGTAAATGCCAATCGGCGGGGTAATATCGATTTTGGCAAGGCCGATTTGATAGGGCATATCCAATCCTTTGTCTATCTCGGTTAAACCGCAACCACCTGGGCCCAACTGCCCGATTTGTTCGATTGATAACACGCTTCCATAATGGCCACCGCATCCACAGCACAGGAAAGATCGGCGTCGAGTTCTGCTTTGGAAATTTTGCCTTCAATAGCGGCAACAAGGCGATCCACGCGTGTGGGTTTGTCATCCCCTTTGGCAACAGGCACTGGTTCTTCGCGCGGTTTGGCAACCACCAATCCCAACTGCGGATGCTGGAAGAGCGTGGCATTGCTGCCAACCACTTCAATACCGCTTAAACCCCCGGTTTGCACCCAGGAACCTTCGATTGTGGCCACACAACCGTTTTTAAATTGGAAAATAGCCACGCCGTTGTCATCGACTGAGGTGTAAATGCCCGATTTGTTGCTGATGGTGGCAAACACTTTTTCCACAGGCCCCAGCACCGTGCGCATCAAATGCACGGCATGGGTGCCCATGTCCATAAAAGCGCCTCCCCCTGCAAGAGCGGGGTTGTGAAACCATGCCAATTCGGGCGAATCGAACCAGCGGCCATAAGCGGCATTGTGGGCATTGCGATAACGCGCATGTGTAAGGGTGCCCAGAGCACCTGAGGCCACAAGTTGGATCGCGCCTTGCATGGCCGCAGAAAAGGGCTGGAAGTAGCCCATGTGTACAATAGTATTGTGTTTGCGAATGAGGCCCACGGCTTCAACGGCTTCTGCCGTGGTGGTGGTAAAAGGCTTTTCACAAAAAATGGGTTTGCCTGCGGGAATGGCGGCTTTGAGCAGGGGCAAATGCCGGGTATTTTCGGCACAAACGATAAAACCATCCACATCGGTTCGGCCAATAACCGCGTCGAGGTTGTTCGAAAAATCTGCGCCATACTGATCGGCAAATCCTTTGCCGCGCGATTCCATGTCGTCCCAGATGGCAACGAGTTTGCAGCCTTCTTTTTCCGATACGGTTTTCAAAAAGCCTTTGGTGTGGGTGTGAGCTGTCGATAAAAATGCAATGTTTGGCATGGGGAAAGGTCTCCTTGATACAGCGATTGTTTGGGTAAAACAAGCCGAAAAATTTATCCATTGCTCAGGAAACAAACCATTGGGTGAGCTTTTGATTTAAAACAGCATTTTCCTCGGCCATTGTCGGATAGTCAAAATGCCCGGCAGAAAGGATGTGCATGTCGCTCAGGGCATTGCACACGGAAAATTGTCCGGGTGGAGGCACGGCCGGGTCAAACAGGGCTGGCGCGCCAAGCGTGGGTATGGAAATGCGCGAGCCGGCGGTGGCGGCATCGAAATATTTTAAAGCATCAATCACTTCAGGATGTTCGACATAATACCGCCTGGCCGATTCACCACTGCCATTACACGGACATTGCAGTCTCAACGGATGATGTCCAAATGTGGGCACGCGCAAATGGGCTTTTTTAATTCGAGCATCATAAGGCAGGGCCAACGCCCCAAGCCCACCCCCAAAACTGCCCCCAATAAAGTAGAGC
>CAXNEV010000210.1:0-6660 GCA_964200925.1 Candidatus Latescibacterota bacterium
CACGTGTTCGGGTGTGTGATGCGGGGGTTGTTCATTTAACAACCCAGCTTGATCACCCTCTAATGACAGCGGATCTTCTGTTGTTCCACCTGGAAAAGATCCTTCGTCCATTCCGATTATATAGGTGCGTGACCGACCGGTATATCCCGCCTGATCCAGAGGCCCAATGGCAAGATGTCCGGGTTTAGATGCCTGTGCTCCAAATGTGACATGGCCCAGCACTTCGCACAGGCGAGATGCCAACCGGCGCAATGAACCCGTTTGTTTGCAAGCAGATGATAGTGTCCGCAAACGGCCATATAATTCATCACGCGCCGCGTGGTCTGCTTCGGTTTGAGCGGCGACAAATTGATTGATAAAATGCAAACCCGCAAGGATGACATCGCGCAACGACACGATGGGCCCATCGGGAATGAGATCGAAAAAACGCTTCAAAATGCGCTGGGCCGCATCCAATTGGTTCATCCGGAAATCGCGATGGGTATCCCAATCTTCTTCGGTTATGCGCTCCAACCGCGATGTTTTTATGCGTTCAAGCGCGTCAACATAACGCGTGCGACCCTCGCCAATCCGCGCTTTACAAATTAATGTTGCCAATTCATGTGGCGTGATATCTTTTGTGTCTGAAAATGTGACCAGCCCAGATCGACACATCGCAACAAATTCTTCTGCCTGAAACCCCGACCCCATCCAGCGGCAAAATGCAAGCAGGGCCTGTCCTGTTTGCACAGATCCAATGGGAATGCCGTTTGAAAATGTCGCTGGCAGATCATAACTTTTTACCAGATCATAAAGCAGCATCAGATAGGGATTGGGCGAGGAGTAAATAATTTCGACTGCATCCAGGGGTATTTTTTTTGTGCGTACATCGCGCAAAATTGCCCGGACTTCTGTCTCCATTCCCAGTGTTTCTCGCAGGTGAATCTGTGCCTGGTCATCGGGTTGCAATCCCGATGACCATATCTTTGCACCCACGCCAACATTCCCATGCACAATTGGACAGTTTTGAAACCGCATGGCCGCACTGTGTGCGGGCAAAATCACCCCATCATTTTTTTGACCGATCCGGTGAATGACGCCCTGTGTTCTTTGATGTATATAGTCGAATGCCAGCTTTGAAAGCGGCGTTTCATCCAGAATCAGATGTGCCACTTCACGATTTACCGGATGTGTTTCCAGATGTGCCATTGCCCGGCGATACAACACGGCATGGTCATACAGTTGTTCCTGTTCAAGTGCCTCACAAAAGGCCCGATACAACGCCTTCAAAAATCCTTTTTCTTTACGGATCTCATCAGCCACAATGCCATTAACACGCAAGGCGCGACATGTGTGCAAAAATGACCGCGCCAGATTGCCTGCCTGCTGTGCAAAAACATCATCGGGCATCTGGCGCTTGATTTTGGGTATCAAATCGTCTATTAAAAACAGATCGGCATCCTGCGTCAATGGTGTCCACCCATCTGTTATCACATGTGCCCCCACATCCTGTTCGGCCAACGTGTGCGGGGTGTGAATGTGCACATTGACCCAGGTTTGCCCTGCCCTTGATAGGGCAAACATCAGATCGTGCCCAATGGTTAAGGCAGGTACGATCAGGATTTTGGAAGTGACAGGATGTGTTTTGCACAATGCAGCAAGCTGAGACAGGGGATATTGCACGTTTAAAAAACCTTTCAAAAAATCAGGCAAGAGATCAACCTTCAAACCGCGCCCATTGTGGCAAATGATCACTCAGCGAAACAAAATCGGGCTGATCGGCATACAATCGAAAATCTCTGTCAAAAAGTGGACGGGCATCTGCCAAATTTTTGGCAAGCGGCCCTGCCACAAAAATGTAATCGATACGTGCGCGCGGTTCGGGCCGAAGCAGTGTTTTGCCAGCCTGTGGGTCGGTATTCATTTGTGCAAATGTATCGACCAATCCCGCCTCTATCCAGAGATCGTATTCCGGGCCACCGGGCGTGTGATTCATATCACCCTGAACCAGAATGGAATGCCCCGTGGCCAAATCCTTTTCGATCACCGACAGAATGCGTTTGACCTCCTGATACCGTACATCACCCGTGCTGGCATAGGTATGCACACTGTGTAGAATCAATGGGCCATCATCGGTTTCAAGGATTGCACGGCCCCAATGCCGTGTGAACAGATCCAGCCGAGGTACTGTTAAAAGCGGGCAGTTTTGCGATTCTATAATGCGATACCGTGTGATCAACCCACCGGGCCACAGCCCTGGACTGGGAAAATAGATATGGTGAAAACCCAATGTGTTTGCCAGGGCTGCCACTGCCGCTTCGTTGTGCGATTCGCTTGTTGTGATGATGTCGGGTGCATAGGCTTTTAATGCCTGTCCAATCTCCTGCGCACCCGCATTAGAATCTTTTCCCGCTGTTTTGCCCCGCGCCCATTCGGGTCGATGGACATATCCAACAAAGTCAAAAACATTGTAGGCAATAGTAATCATGGCTATTCCTGTGAAAAGTGAAAAGAGATTGTTGTGGGTGATTTTTCCCCTGTGTGTTACCCACCCGTTTTTGAATCCTCTCGATATTCTCTACAGATTACATCTTTTAATCATACTCAGAGTTGACACCAAGTTCAAGGGCATTTCCAAACATTACGACCAGCAGATGCATTTTTGTTTGCCGGAGGCTGTTTGTCAGTTTATGTTGGCAATCAAAAAGGAGGCATTTCATGCGCGCTTTGCAGGAACAGTTTGACGAACAGGGATATGTGATACTCAAAAGTGTTTTTTCAGCGGATGTTTTAGATGCTGTGTGCAAAGAAATGAATCACCTTGTCAATGGTGTTGCAGATAAACAACTGGCCGAGGGCAAAATTTCTCATCGTTTTGAGAACGAACCGTTTGAAACGCGATTGTTCAAAATATTTGAAGATCACATCGACGATGCACCCACATCGTTTCGCCCCGAACTGCATCTGGCGGGCATGTTCGATTTGTTTTTTCATCCGTATGTGCTCGATATCATTGAACAATTTCTCGGTTCTGAAATTCGCCTGTATCCCAACTATACGGTTCGCCCCAAGTTGCCCGAATGGAAAGGCACCGAAGTGCTCTGGCATCAGGATGGGGGCTACACGGCTGGGGTTAGTGGACAGGCGGGTGTGCGCGATTTGCGCATGGTCAATGTGTGGGCACCGCTTGTTCCTGCGCGCGAAGAAAATGGCTGTATGCAATTTGCCCCTGGCACCCACCGCCTGGGTGTGGTGCCTCACGAAAAGCGGCAATATTATCTTGAAATTTCTGCCGATCATCTGCACCGCTATGCGCAAAAACCCGTTTCTGTTGAACTGGATCCCGGCGATGTGGTTTTGTTTCACAACCTGCTCTTCCACTGTGGGTTGCCCAACCATGCCCCAACCATCCGCTGGAGTTGTGACTGGCGCTATCAGGATGCCAATCAGTCCACGATGCGCGAACAAAAAGGCCACCTTGCCCGCAGTCGCAAACATCCCGATAAAGTTGTCAAAAATGCCGCAGACTGGGCCAGTCGAAAGTTTGAATAAAACGCGAAATACTTTAGAAAAATATAAATCAACACAACAGTCAGGCACAGCGCACCATTCCCACTTATAAGGAGTTCTCTTGAAAATTACCCACATTGAAACCTTCTTAGTCAGCGCAGCCCCTCAACAACAGGGGGGATGGGCCGCCCGCAACTGGCTTTTTGTTAAAGTGCATACCGCCGAAGGCATTTATGGCGTGGGTGAAGCCAGCGGGTGGCCTCGCGTGGTACAAACAGCCATTCAGGATCTCTCGCGTCTCTTAATCGGCGAAGATCCTTTTCTCATTGAACGTTTGTGGCACAAAATGATGACGGCCATGATGGGCCACGGCATGACCGGTGTGGTCGGATTTGGGGCGATGACCGGCATTGAAATGGCCCTGTGGGATTTAAAGGGCAAGGCCCTGGGCCTTCCTGTCTGGAATCTGTTGGGCGGCAAAGTGCGCGATCAGGTGCGTGTATATGCCCATGCCCACGATGCCAAACGCGCCCGCGAACTGGTGGATCGCGGTTATACCGCCGTCAAAACGGGCGGCATTCGCAACTGCATCGAAAGTGTGGATGCCATTCGCAAAGAAGTGGGCCTCGACATCGACCTTATGGTTGACGTTCATGGCCCGCCCTGGATGACCACGCGCGATGCCATTGCCCTGGGTCGTCGCCTTGAAGATTACGACCTCTTTTTTTATGAAGACCCCGTTGCCCCTGAAAATATCGATGCCATTGCCCGCGTGGCCGATGCCGTTGATATTCCCATTGCCGCTGGGGAACGCCACGCCGGTATTTGGGGTGTTAAGGAATTGATTGAACGCGAAATTATCGACGTGGTTCAGCCCGATACCGGACGCGCGGGCGGTTTGAATCAGATGCGCAAAATTGCCGCTATGGCCGAAGCCCACTACATTACCATGGCTCCCCACGACGGTTCTCTGGGGCCCATTGCCGAAATGGCCGCTGTGCATCTGATGGCCACATTGCCCAATTTTCTCATCCTTGAGCATCTCGAAGACGACGTACCCCAGCGCTACGAAGTGATGACTGGACAACCCAAAGTTGTCCAGTCGCACATCGCCGTGCCAGATGCCCCGGGTTTGGGTGTGGACATTGTGGAAGAAGCCTGTGCCAAATACCCATCCGAAGGCAATATCTCACAACCCGAAGATACCTACGATTATGCCTACTTCTGGACGCGGGAAAAACGGGCCTTGTGGCTGAGCACACAGGAGACTGAACGATCCAATTATCGGCCAGGCAGTGTGTATTAAAGGCAAATATTCAGCGATCATATCTGACCATTTTACAAGGACCACGACCATGGGTGTTTTAACGGAAGAAGATATTCGGTTTTTCAAACGCGAAGGGTATTTGATTAAACGCGGTGTAATGGACCCTGAGTTGTGCGCGCGTGCTCGGGAGCGTTTGTGGGATGAACCCCCACCTTCGATAAAAAAAGACGATCCCCAAACCTGGATTGGGCCCATCAAAATAGAAGAAGAATCCGACGATCCGGAAAATTTGAAAAAGGGATTTAACTGGCGTTACCGCCGATTGGGCAAAGAGCCGTGGATGGCCGATATGCTTCCCAGAAGTGAATTTATGCGCAGTGCCGCCGAACAACTTCTGGGCAAAGACCGGTTTGTTTTGCCTGAGCGCGTGCGCGGTATTTATTGCACGTTGCCCCAACCTGAAGGAGCCGAACGCAAACCCCGATCTTTACATGTGGATGCCCATGCGTTCAGTTTTGCCATGGTGGGATATATTGACGATGTGGCTCCCGATGGCGGGGGATTCACCGTGTGGCCGAAAAGCCATCAGAAATTCTTTTTTGATTATCACACGCGGTATGTCAATGAACCGACAGAGCAATACAAAGTTGATCGCGAATTTTTTCAGGAGAAAGAAGAAAATTCCTATCAAACATATGGCGCTCCGGGAGATATTGTTTTCTGGCATCACCGCATTGGTCACATGGCCTCTGTCAATTTTACCCGTCAAATCCGCAAAGCTGTTTTGTGTGACTATCGGCTCATCAACATGCCTGACCTCGAAAAACAACCGCCCGGCGACGACATCTGGGCCGATTGGAGCGACGAGGTCAAAGCTGTTCAGATATAAATTCAAAACGGAAAGGCAATGTTATGCCAAAAATTGTCATCATTGGTGCAGGCAGTGGGTTTGGCAGTCGGTTGTCTATCGACATTTTATCGCGCGAAACATTAAAAGAATCCACCATTGCCCTGTGCGACATCAACGAAGAACGCCTGAGTCAGGTGCATCACTATGTCAACCGCGCCATCAAAGGGCACCATTTGCCAGGCACATGCATTGCCAGCACCAATCGAAACGATCTGTTGCCCGGAGCCGATTTTGTCGTCACTGCTGTTTCCATTGGCGGGGCCGCTTATTGGGGTGAACCCTATGCCTCTGAAATCGGCATTCCGCTCAAATATGGCCTGCATCAAACCGTGGCCGATACGGTTGGGGTGGGCGGTGTTTTTCGCTATTTGCGCACCGCGCACGAACATCTCAATTTTTGCAAAGACATGGAAAAACACTGTCCCGAAGCGTTAATGCTCAACTATACCAACCCCATGGCCATGCTCACATGGATGCATTCTATTGGCTCATCCATTCAAAATGTCGGTTTGTGCCACAGCGTGCAGGGCACCACCAAAAAATTGGCCGATGGCATTGGGGTGCCGTATGAAGAGGTGAGTTATCTGGTGGCGGGCATTAACCATCAGGCCTGGATTTTAAAATTCAAAAAAGATGGCAAAGACCTCTATCCCAAAATTTTTGAGGCTGTGGATACACATCCCAGTTTTGCCGAAGACAAAGTGCGCGTGGAAATGATGAAACAATTTGGGTATTTTGTCACCGAAAGCACGCGCCACAATGCCGAATATTTGCCCTATTTTCGCCGCACAAAAGACCTGCGCGATTATTATGGCACCGGCGAACGCGCCCCTGTTCCAATGGACATGCCCGAACAACGCCGGCGTGCCTGGATGAAAGATTCTGGCGTGATTGACGATCCCAATGCCGATATTCCGCCGCTGACCCAATCACACGAATACGCTTCGGCCATTATGGAAGCCAAACTCACCGGTGTGCCTTTTGTGTTTAATGG
>CAXNEV010000211.1:0-6647 GCA_964200925.1 Candidatus Latescibacterota bacterium
CATCAAACCGACCTTGTTTTTCAAGGGCCTCGCCAATTTGAACGCGCGTTTCAAAATTGGTTTTGGTGTCGGGTTGAGAGTCCAATACGTTTTGATAGGCTTTTAATGCCTCTTCATAGCGATTTAAAGACAGCAAGCTGTTGCCCACACCTTGCCAGGCTCTTGCGCGCAAGTCGCGATTTTTTTCCTGATCATCCAGCAAGGCGTGATAGGCATCTACAGCTTCTTCGTGGCGGTTTTCGGCAGCTTCCAGTTCGGCCAAAGCCAAATGGGCCAGGACAAATAATTCAGAATCGGTTTCCTCTTGAATTAATTGCAACGACACACGGGCATCGTCTATGCGGCCTGTAGCCCACAGTGTTAACCCTTGCCAGTATATCGCGTCGGCAATCAGAGTGCTTTTGGGGAAATTTTGTTGCAGTTCCTGAAATTTAGTCAATGCATCGGAATATTCTTCACGCCAGTAAAATGATTTGCCAATCAACAAAATGGCATCATCGACCCATTTGCTTTTGGGATATAGCTCCAGCACTGCTGAGGCTTTGGCAATGGCGCGTTTATACAATTCGCGATACACCGCAGGTGTTAATCGGCTGCCGGGCGTTTCAACTTCTTTGCGCTTTTGTTCGGCGACGTTATAACTTTGCCTGGCATTGTAAAACGTGTTGTAATACACACTTTTACATGCTACTTGTGCCAACAGGCACAGCAAACAAAAAATGGAAAGCCCGATGTGAAAAATGCGTTTCATAGACAATAATGAACGATAACGGTTTTGATTATTGTTCATGGACAATGGATGGTTGTTGGTGGAATTCTTGAAGTGAACAAATGCGAATGGTGCGATTGCGTTTTAAAGACTGAATGCCAGCCACGGCCGCAACCGCTCCGGCCAGCGTGGTGGTATAAGGTAGGCCATATTGCACCGCTGCTCGACGAATTTCGTGATCGGCTGCCTGTGATTTTTCTCCTGCCGGGGTATTGATCATCAATGCAATTTCACCATTTTTAATGGCATCGAGAATATTGGGACGTCCTTCCTGAATTTTGAGAATTAAATTGCATGGAATATTTTGCTCTTGCAAAAAGGCACAGGTTCCCCGCGTGGCCACCAACCGAAATTCGAGTTCTACCAGTTGTTGGGCAATCGACACCACGGCATCTTTGTCGCGGTCATTCACACTCACAAACACGGTTCCTTCCACGGGCAATCGCACCCCGGCACCTAATTGTGCTTTCTGGAAGCTCATGCCAAAATCGGTATCAATACCCATGACCTCACCTGTGGACTTCATTTCGGGTCCAAGCAAGGTATCTACACCGGGAAATTTGTTAAAAGGCAACACCGCCTCTTTTACCGCAATGTGATTGATTCTCACTTCTTGTGTGAAATTCTGTTCTTTCAACGTTTTGCCTACCATGGCTCGGGCCGCCACTTTGGCCAGAGGTACGCCAATGGCTTTGCTTACAAAAGGCACCGTGCGCGACGCGCGTGGGTTAACCTCCAAAATGTAAACATGCTCATCCTGAATGGCGAATTGAATATTCATCAATCCCACCACATTTAATGCCTTTGCCAGTGCATACGTGTGTTGTTTGAGTTCGGATAGGTTGTCATCGGAAATCATATAGGGCGGCAACACACAGGCGCTATCTCCCGAATGTATGCCGGCACTTTCAATGTGCTGCATGATGCCGCCGATGACCACCGCTGTTTTGTCAGCCACGGCATCCACATCAAATTCCTGGGCATCTTCCAAAAATCGATCAATTAACACGGGGCGTTCTGAAGAAGCTTCAATGGCATTGCGCATATAGGATACCAGCGCATCTTTATCATACACAATTACCATTGCCCGCCCCCCCAGCACAAAAGATGGGCGCATGAGCACCGGATATCCGATCTGTTCGGCAATGGCCACGGCCTCATCGGCATGAGTTGCCGTTCCGTGATCGGGCTGGCGAATGCCCAGCCTGCGAATCAGTTTGCCAAACAATTCGCGGTCTTCGGCCAGATCAATCGAATCGGGAGAGGTCCCTATAATTTTCAGGCCACCTTTTTCCAGACTTCGGGCCAAATTCAATGGCGTTTGCCCACCAAATTGAACAATGACCCCATCGGGCTGTTCCAAATCTGCAATATTGAGCACATCTTCAGCAGTCAGAGGTTCAAAGTACAACTTGTCGGAGGTATCATAATCCGTACTCACTGTTTCCGGATTGGAATTGACCATAATGGTCTCAAATCCATCGGCTTTGAGTGCAAAGGCCGCATGACAGCAGCAATAATCAAATTCAATGCCCTGGCCAATGCGGTTTGGGCCGCCACCCAAAATCATAATTTTTTTGCGATCCGAGCGCCGGGCTTCGTTTTCAAATTCGTAGGTTGAATAGTGATAGGGTGTGTAAGCTTCAAATTCGGCCGCACATGTATCCACTGTTTTATATACCGGGATGACGTGCAGCATTTTGCGCAAGGCCCGAATGGTCCATTCATCGGTTTTCCATAAATGTGCCAGTTGTCGATCTGAAAACCCGTATTGTTTGGCTTTGAGCAAATCGCCGCGTCCAATTCGCGCTTTTAATTCATTTAACACATGCTGTTTCGTTTTCATATATGCCTTTTTTATGCCATTAATGCTGCAAGTTCTTTTTCCACCGCCACTATCTGGCGCAAGTTTTCCAAAAACCACGGATCAATTTTGGTTGCGTCAAAAATTTCCTGTACTGTTAACCCTTTGTCAAAAGCGGCTTTTAAATAAAATATTCGCTGTGAATTGGGCACGCGCAAACCGTGTTCAAGCTGTTCGCGCGTCAGGGTTTCTATGTCAAAGTCTTTGCCATCGGCTCCAAACCCCGACCGACCTATTTCCAATGAGCGCAATCCTTTTTGCAGGGCTTCTTTAAATGTTCGGCCAATGGCCATGGTTTCACCCACCGACTTCATTTGTGTACCCAAAATATCGGCTGTTTGCGGAAACTTTTCAAAAGTCCAGCGCGGAATTTTCACCACGCAATAGTCAATGGTTGGTTCAAAGGAAGCAGGTGTGACTCGCGTGATGTCGTTTTGGATTTCATCCAGCGTGTAACCAATGGCGAGTTTGGCGGCAATTTTGGCAATGGGAAAGCCCGTGGCTTTAGATGCCAGGGCCGAACTGCGCGACACCCGTGGGTTCATTTCAATGACCACGCGCCGCCCTGTTTTGGGATCCACGGCAAACTGGATGTTCGATCCGCCGGTTTCCACGCCAATTTCGCGAATGCATGCAATGGCATCATCGCGCATTTCCTGGTACTCTTTGTCTGTGAGCGTTTGAATGGGGGCCACCGTTATAGAGTCGCCGGTGTGTACACCCATGGGATCGAAATTTTCAATGGAACAAATGATGACCACATTGTCATGGCGGTCGCGCATCACTTCCAGTTCGTATTCTTTCCAGCCAATAATTGATTCTTCAATCAAAATTTCATTGGTCGGAGACAGATCGATGCCATTGGCAGCAGCCTGTTTGAATTCTTCCAAGTTATAGGCTGTGCCAGCCCCTGTGCCCCCCAGGGTATAAGACGGGCGAATAATGGCGGGAAATCCAATTTGATCAATGACGGCAAGGGCATCTTCTAAAGAATAGGCAAACCGCCCATTGGGATAATCCAATCCAATGCGTGTCATCGCCTTTTGAAACGCCTCGCGGTTTTCGGCTTTTTCTATCGCATCGGGTTTGGCTCCGATCATTTCGACACCAAACTTGTCTAATACGCCCATTTTGTGCAATGCCATGGCCACATTAAGCCCCGTTTGCCCACCCAGCGTGGGCAACAGGGCTTCGGGGCGTTCTTTTTCGATAATGGCCGCACACACATCGGGTGTGACTGGTTCTACATAGGTGCGATCGGCCATTTCGGGATCGGTCATAATGGTGGCCGGATTGCTGTTGACCAGTACAACCTGATATCCTTCTTCACGCAGCGCTTTGCAAGCTTGTGTGCCTGAATAATCAAATTCACAGGCCTGTCCAATGACAATAGGACCAGAACCAATCAACATAATTTTTTTAAAATCGGTGCGTTTGGGCATTTTGATAACTTTCGCAGTTCATAAGGATCGCATGCATCACAGAAATGCCTGCGACCTTGCCAAAAAAGATCGCAGGCAACACGAGTGAAGAACGGTTTGGGCAGGCATTAGACATTTTGAAGCAAAATCAGATAAGCCAGCAACAATGTCGATAAAATCGCCACCAAAAAACCAATTTTGACGATCAAACGACGGGTTTTGCCGACGCTGGAAATCGACGATAAAAACGCGGGATCTGAAACGGGTTCATGTTTGGGAAATCGCACCTGATCGATCAACAAAACCAGCCGGGGATCACATTCGCCAATGGCGCGAAGAATCAGGCGTTTGTTGCGCGCCACGCGTTCGGCCAAATTTTCTTGGGGCACCTGTGCTGGTTTGGTTTCGCCCCATTCACCCTCTCGGTGATCTTCAATTAAACTTAAAGCGCGCGCCCGGGCAAGTTTTTCGGCCAGGATCTGCATTTGTTTTTTGTCGTGTACATGGTCGCGAATCACCCGACCACAGGTTTCAATAAACTGATCGAGATTGGCACGAATCTCACTGTCACTTAAACCGAGCAGATAAGATTCCTCAATGACCTCTTCGATATATTCGCTGGTTCTCATCATAATTGAAAATGGGGGTGAAAGTCAAAATAGCGATGGTTGTCGTGACCCTGTTGAACACATCGAAAAGCATTGGGAAGTGATGCAGCCAAATCACCAGCAGTCAAACCGATTTGCCCGATGTTTTCGGCTGCCAGATCGCCTGCCAAACCATGCATATACACACCCAAACAGGCTGCATCTGAAACAGATAACCCCTGTCCGAGCAAAGCCACCAGCACGCCGGTTAACACATCGCCTGTGCCGCCTGTGGCCATACCGGCATTGCCCGTTGGATTGAAATACATTTTGCCGTTGGGCATTGCCACAATTGTGGGCGCACCTTTTAAAACCAGAACAGCACCTGTATTTACGGCAAAACGGCGAGCAAGCCCTGCCGGGTCGCGCTTGATGGCGTCAATGGATTGCCCGGTTAATCGGCTAAATTCGCCCAGATGCGGCGTTAAAATCAAAGGCGCATTGCAGGACTTAACGGCATCCAGATCGCCTGATAGGGCGTTGAGCCCATCGGCATCTATTACTGTTGGCACCTTCACATTGCACACAAGACGTCTGACCAGAGCCACTGTTTCGCGATGCGTGCCCAGCCCCGGCCCTATAGCCAGGGCATCGGCTTGTTTAGCCAACCGCAAAATCTCACCGTATGCTCGAAGTGACAAACACCGGGCTTTGCGCACTTCGGGCACAGATTTTGTCATGGCCTCGGTTACTTTTGCTTCGAGAATATCATTTAAACTTTCGGGCACACATAGTGTTACTAACCCCGCACCACTTTTTAACGCTGCTGTTGCCGAAAGAGCTGCAGCACCCGTTAAGCCCACAGACCCTGCCACTACAGCCACTCGACCACAATCGCCTTTGTGTGCATTGGGCGCGCGGTGCGGCAGTAAATGCCGTGCCATTGCCGGGGAAATTAAATAGGTCTCTACGTTTTCGGCTTCAATGGCTGTTTCGGGAATGCCAATATCGACCACATGCAACCGGCCACACTGGGAGCGTCCGGGATAAAAAAAGTGCCCCAGACGAGGTTTTGCAAAAGTTACCGTGCAGGTGGCGGTAACACACGGGCCATTGATACGGCCTGTATCGGCATCAAGCCCTGAAGGTACATCAACAGATACAATTGGGCAAGCAACGGTTTCTAACAGTCCAATTACATCGGCAATACAACCACGTGCCCCACCGCGAATGCCCGTGCCCAACAGCGCATCCACCACGCCGTCGGCTTTTTTTAGGGCATTGCGAACAGCCGAAAATTCATTACTCAATTGACAAACTGGCACTGGCAGCCGATCCAGATTTACCCGCACATCACCCTGTACATCATCAACAGGTGCCGCCAGAAAAACCTGTACCGAAGCCCCTTGCATCACCGCATGCCGGGCCACTACAAACCCATCTCCGCCATTGTTGCCCTTGCCACATAACACAACCAGTTGTCGCTGGGCAAATCCGTCCAGCACATCTGCTAAAACCTGTACCACACCCAACCCGGCCACTTCCATCAATTTCAAACTGGGAATGCCACCGGCAATGGCACGGCGATCGATGGCCGCCATTTGAGCTGCGGTAACAAGCTGGGTCACAGTCATAAAACCAACATGCCCTGGTGCAAATGGGTGAACCCCATTCAAAACACAACCCGGTTAAAAAATGCACAAGAACGGCACAATCCTATTTATTACGGGCATTTAAACTGCCTAAAAATACAGGAATACGCCAGTCAAAGCAACCGCTTTTTTGGGTGCCAAATTTCTTGAAAAAATACCTGCTAAATAACGAAAAAATAGGGTGCTGCACCATCTGATTGACGAGGTGTTACACCGCATAAACTGCTTGACAGAAAAAAGATGCTTTTCTATACTTCTCCCAATTGCGGCGGGGTGCGAGAGCGGTTGAATCGGGCGGTCTTGAAAACCGTTGACCTTCACGGGTCCGTGGGTTCGAATCCCACCCCCGCCGCC
>CAXNEV010000212.1:0-6647 GCA_964200925.1 Candidatus Latescibacterota bacterium
ATTGGCCCCATGCCAGATCACTGACATATGCGCTTCATCGTTGTGCCCCAGATAACTCGACCCTCTGGGATCCCATTTTGAAACAGATGCCATACGCATACAGGCCGCACGCGCATACACCTCATCACCTGTGGCCAAATACGCCAGTCCCAGCGTTTCTGCCCCTTTTACAAATCTCCGAGACCCCCACATCGTGGGATACCACACCTTCCAGAATGCCGCATAATCGACGCGCCGATCCGCCAAAAACTCTGGCTCATCCATCTCGTGTGCGTCATCTAACAGCGAATCGGCACTGGCAATGAGCGTGCGAAACATCGGATCGCCTTTATCCCGGTGTTTGTCGCGCAAACCCGCCACATCCTCAGGCCGCAGAAAAATGCGCGGATGATCTTTTGAAAACCGTTCCAACCACACCTCCACAGGCGGCACTTCGAGCACCACTGTTTCAGATGTGATTTTAAACGAAAACACCTCCGACTTGCCTTCCCTATCAGACCATCGCCAGAAATACATACCCGGCTCAAACGCTTTTTCCGGCAGAAAAACGGGATCTTCAAGATCTCTTATCGACAGACAAATCTTTTGGAAATGTTCATCATGGGCAACCTCAAGAAGAAATCCTTTGTTTTCCCCATCGGGTTTCCACGCAAATACCGGTGGGTTGGTGCCTGGTTGGGTTTGATGTCTGGGCTGCCGGGGATCGATATGCGGGTGTGGATGGCGTTGTTCTGTCATGATTGCTCCTTGCGTTTGATGGATAACCTATCATTCCCAAAATAAACATCTTCTTTGCCATACACAACGGGCATCTTTCATGATTAAACAACCTCTCCTCCAGATTGAAAAAATAATCGGGTATCGCATCGACCATCGCGCCGGGCTAAAGCCCTGAGCTTCGTTTAAAAAGCCCTCCTGCGTCGGGCTGTCGATAGTGGTTTGGAAGGGTTGGTTATAGAAAACGATCAATCCATTTTCCCCCAAAAAAAAGCGCCGCTGGACAGATCCTTCTGCCCAACGGCTCTTTTTGAAACCTTGCCTATTCCCCATTTAACAACGCCAGTGCCAATATCTTCTCGGCCACTTCCATTGTTTTGATACAATCGCGAAATGGCGAGGTCGTCACATCTTTGCCCGTTTTGAGCGAATCAATGAACTCCCGGTTTTTATCGCGAAAACCAAACGCCTCCCAGCGCGTTTTGCCACCGGCCACCTCGTAACAATCATACACCACCCCGTCATAATCCCCATCGGCATACACAATCGCGTTTTTCTCTACCTCGGCATCCACACAAATGCCGGGGGCGTGCATTTGCACGCGAAATACCCTTCGGCCACTCGACCAACTGTTGATCACATACCCGGTTGCCCCATTGTCAAAAAACAGCGTGGCCCCAATCCAGTTGATATCGGGCGTGCCAATGCGTTTGCAATGGCTCTCCATATCCACCACGTCGCCCCCGCACATCCAGCGCACCGTATCAATCGCATGCGTACAATCGTCCATCATGTGATCGCGCGCGCCCCGAAACGGCTTCATATCGGATTTAAAAAACTCACATACGGCATGCGTTATCGGCCCTCGCTTCAAACATTCTTCCCGCATCTTTTTTAACAACGGGCTGCTGCGCCGCTGGTGGCTCACCTGTGTGATCACGCCTTTTTTTTCGGCCAGATCGGCCAACATTTGCGCCTGGTGCCACGTTAACCCCATGGGCTTTTCAATATACAAATTCAAACCCTGTTCCAAACACCATATCCAGATGTCATACATATAATGTGGCTGCCCGATCACATACACCCCATCGGGTTTTTGCTCGGCCACCATTTTCCGGTAATCGGTATAACGATTGGCAATATTGTATTGATCTGCTGTTTTGTTCAACCGCTCGGTATTGAGGTCACAAATCCCGGCAAATTCTACATCGTCAAACGAGGCCAGCGACGGATAATGCACAGTGTTGGCCATGCTCCCCGCCCCGACCATGGCCACGCGCACGGTTTTTTTATTGCGGGATGTTTTTTTGCCCATAAGCACCTACCCCCGGCCCCTTCCTGCAAGGAAGGGGGAGAAAACAGAAGATTTGAATGGCTTTAATGAAATTGATACCTTAAGAATTCGTTCAAAAATTCGCCGATTTGCCCATTCGCTATGCCGCATCAAACAGCGATTTGGCATACACAATATCTTCGGCAATTAAAACATCCACGCGTTCGTGATCGGTATATTCCGCGGTTAAACAAATATCCCCCGAATAGTTCCGTCTCTTCAACTCGGCCACCACGCGCGTCCAATACGCCATGCCGTGCCGCCCGGTGGTCCAGTGTTTTTGCCATTTGGCCTCTGGCGCTTCGGGGCCATTGGAACGCACCCAGAAAGCACTTTTCAAATTCACCACGCGCAAATGCGACCACACAATATCAATGGCATATTCGGGTGGTTCGCCATTTAACCCGCAATGGGCCTGATCGAGCACCGCGCAAAAATGTTTCGGATCGTATTTTTCAATTAAATGCCGAATGCCCATCGCGTGGTTCACATTGTAATCGGCGTGATTTTGCACCCCAATGGCAACGCCGTATTTGTCCAGCAACGGCAATAACGCGTCGTATTCTTTTTGCACACGGGCTTCTTCGGCCATATAACCCGCTTTGGGATCTATTCTTTGACAAATGCGAATAATCGGCACACCTGCTTCCGCACAGGCCGCAATTGTCGGTTCATCCATTGACCCAGCCACTGTACCGATCTTCACGCCGTGATCGGCAAAAATTTTGGCCGCCTCCGGCAATCCTTTCGACACATTTTCAGGCACCACCTGAAACCCCGGCCGCACGGGCAACTCCACGCCATCAAACCCCAATCCTTTGACAAACTGCGCCAACTCGGCCACAGATTTCTTCGGCCATGGTTTGGTAAACACGGTATAAGAAATATTCAATCCCATTGCGTTGCCTCCATTTCAGTGATTAAGCAAAAATCCATCTCTCCAATCTAAAGCTTATCTTTTATCACATTTTTGTATGCCTTCGGCGACCTACTTTTGTAACGACACAAAAGTAGGCAAAAAGTCGTTCCCTCACGCGCCGGGAGGGCTGATTTTCCGCGAATACCCTCAGTGGATGCACACCATAAAATAGCCTGTCAAGATCAATGGCGTTTCAGGGAGGCATTAATAGACGGAATCGCGCGGAAAATCACTGTGGTATCGCGTGTTTATTGCGTTTGTGAATTGAAAGTGCATTTATCCTGTAAAGATGTGATAAAACCTTAGAACCTAAAGAGGGATGCATGCAACGCTTATGCTCACTCATGCCATCGTCCATCGTCATGCCACGGCATCCAAAGCCGCAATATAATCATCCGAACACGTGCCATACCCGATTTGCCATTCAAACAGATGGGTGCCATACCGCGTGGCCAACCGCTCTGGAAACGTCTGCGGCGTTTCGACACCCACCGTGGCATCGCGCATCAAAATGCACCGGTATCCCCGGCCCAGCATGGGCCTGGCCCCACCTTCGGCACCCAACACACACATATCGGTTGCAAAGCCCATGTAAATCAGCGTGTCAATTCCGCGCTCTTTTAAATACGCATCAAACACATCCGAATAAAAAAACATCGGTTCATCTCTCTGCGGAGATACCACCGCCGCGCGTTTCATCTTCGTCAATGGCGATTGGGTCATATACCCCACACCATGAGCGCGTTCCCGCATCTCCTTTGTTATGCCGCCATCCGATTCAACATACGGCTTTTTTCGAGATACCATCTCAGGATAGTAGTGATCCATCCAGTCCGATTCCACATGGCACACGGCCATCCCGATTTTGCGCGCCGCATCCATCGCTGGCCGCATCACATCCACCATCATACGTCCTGCTTCTTTTGTCGCTTCGGGCCAGCCCATACCCACGCAAAATTTCATATCCACAGGCGGGCCATCTGGGCATCCAATATTCCAGCAATGCATGCCAACCAGGGCTGTTTGAGACACAGACAACTCAAACGTCACATTTTCATATCCAGGCCGATCAATCGGGATCGCCCGGTAATATCGCGCTTTGAGATTGATTTTATTGTTCATTTCAGCAACCACCTCTCATTCAGGAGTCAGGAAAAAACGGTGTTATTCTGCATTCTGTATTCTGATTATCCCAATATATCCGGTAAAGGTACTGGCTGGGCATCCTCGGTTTGAATGCTCCAATCGGCCAGCTTCAATTGCAAATCCATTAACACATCGCGATGAACCGCATGGTCCACCACATTGTACAACTCCCACGGATCGTTTGTCAAATCGTAGAGTTCATCTTTGTCTTCCATCGGGTCATGCACATATTTCCAATTTTTGGTGCGAACCATCTTGCGCCGACCTTCGGCCTCACGCCACTGCAAGGAATAGCCCATCGCGCGGCGACCATAAGGTTTTTCGCATGTTTCCAGATCGGTCATTGTGAAAGGCGGCCCACCTGCGCCATATTCTGAAAACGTGGCCTCGCGCGGCAAGGCATCGGTCGCCGTTGGAAGCCTCTGCCCATGCATTGATCCGGGAATGTCTATGCCTTGCAAGTGCAAAAGTGTGGGCACCACATCGATCAAATTGACCATGCTGTCATCCACCACACCCGTTGCAACATGCCCCGCCCACGACACAATCAACGGCACACGGGTTAAACAATCATAAAACAATCCCCCTTTGGCAATCATGCCATGTTCTCCGGCAAAATCTCCGTGATCAGAACAAAACACCACAATGGTATTTTCGCGCAATTGCAACCGATCCAACGCATCCAGAATGCGCCCGATCTCGTCATCCATAAACCGCACCATTCCGTGATACACCCCCACACAGGATTTCACGTCGTCAATCGGATCCGCCTCAACGCCGATCATCTCGTGTAGCACACAATTGCGTTCGGGTGCCGTGCCATCGGTAAACTCCCCGTCCCGCCAGGGCGGCATCACCACCTCGTTTGCGTCATACTGATATTGTTTCGGACATTCATACGGCGTGTGCGGATCGGGAATTGACACCCACAGCGCAAACGGCTCACCTTTGTGCTGTTCCAAAAACCGAACGGTCTGCCCGGCCACCAGTCCCGTGGAATAGTCTTCAAGTGGAAAATCACTCACCGCATACGAAAACCGGGGGCTCACATGGGGCATTTTGCGGCGCACTTCATGCGCGGCATGAATGTTCTCTATCGGACGGAACCAGTCCATCCCCTTTGTTTTTTCAGCCCCCTTGGGAATGCCGCCATGTGTGATTTCGCAAAACGTGTCAAAAAGCCCTTTGTCTTCCTCTGTTACAAAACAGTGGTTCTTGCCAATCAGCCCACAGTGATATCCGGCCTTTTTCCACAATTTAAATGCGTGAACCGCATCATCCGGCATGGGCGTTTCATTGCGCCTTCCGCCATGCGTGTGCGGAAACTGTGATGTCCAAAATGAAATGCGGGCAGGCACACACAACGGATGGGGCGTGATGGCATATTGGAACAATACCCCATCATGGGCCAACCGGTCCAAAGGTGGGGTCTGACAAAACGGGCTGCCATACAAATGACTGGCCGTGGCTTTCATCTGATCGCATATGATCACCAGAATATTGGGTTTGTTCATATCAGCACCTTTTTAGAAAATAACCCCGACCGGCAACATAAAACAAATTAAAGCATAATTCAAGTTGATGTTCATGCGCGATTTCGCGCATGAATTGAGACACATGTGCCCCAAATCTTGTTTCGATCAATGGATTTTTATTTTTATAAATATATATTTAATAATATTTTATAAAAAATTTACGCCCAGATTTTTCGCTGGTTTGCCATTTGCTCAATATCTCACATGTACAAACAGTCAAACCCCATAATACAAAAGAGGCAGGCAAACGATGAATACCGTTGGCAATCCCGTTCAAATGAAAATTCTGATCATAGATGACGAAGAAACAATTCAGCGTTATATCGGGGGGTATTTGCAGGATATGGGCCACAAGCTCTATACGGTCTCGCGTGGCGAAGAAGGCATTGAACTGTTGAAAAAAAACCCCATCGATATTGTCATTACGGATGTCAAAATGCCGGGCATAGATGGTTTTGAAGTTCTCAGGCAAACGAAGCAAATTTCATCTACCACCGAAGTCATTATGGTAACAGCCTATGGCGATATCAACGGAGCTGTTCGTGCCATCCGGGACGGCGCGTTCGATTTTTTTACCAAACCGGTCAAACTGCGAGACCTCACAGCCTCCTTGGAACGCACCGCGCGATTTCATGCCCTTCGGACAGAAAAAGATCAATACAAAGAACGCCTCGAACAAATCGATCACGAAGCCAGAAAACAATACGGTTTATCTGCCGTCATTGGCAATAGCCCGGCCATTCAGCGCGTTAAAGACCTCATCGTTCATGTGGGTCAGACAGAAGCCACAACCGTCTTGCTTTGCGGAGAAACCGGCACAGGCAAAGAGCTGGTTGCTCGGGCCATTCAATATGAAAGCAGCCGTGTGAACACCCCCTTTATCGCAGTTGATTGTTCTTCCATTTCAGAAACACTCATCGAAAGCGAATTTTTTGGCCACACAAAAGGAGCTTTCACTGGCGCCCACGAAATCCGAAAAGGGTATTTTGAAGCCGCC
>CAXNEV010000213.1:0-6613 GCA_964200925.1 Candidatus Latescibacterota bacterium
GCGGACATATTATGCCGGCACCCATCGGGTTGATGTGCAGATAAATGGTCAGGTGTTGGGGGGCGGAGATTTTGTGTTGAAAATTGAAGAATAAATAAAACTGGAAACGGCAACGGAAACCTGGTATTATTTTTATGATAGATTTTGAGTGGGATGAAAACAAAAATCAGTGGAATATTCAAGAGCGTGGTTTTGGTTTTGACCGGGCAAAACAATTTTTGAAAGACCATTGCTTGTCAGGCAAGATTTGCGTATAGATTATGGTGAAACACGTTTTATTTGTATTGGCGAGATGGATGAAGGGATTGTTGTTGTTGTCTATACGATCCGTGTGTACCGAATGCGTATCATATCCGCGCGCGTGGCAAATAAGAAAGAACGGAGTGCTTATTATGAATACACAAGAAAAGACCTCTAAGGAATTAATGGCAACTTCGGATAAAGAAATACATCGACAAATTCAGTCTGATTCGGACGTTGCACCGGAACTTGAATTCGATTTTTTTGAAAATGCAACCATGATAGAGCCAGAAGTGTTGATCTGGTTCAAAAAACAATATGGCCAACGTTATCAAACTTATATGGCAATGGCCTTACGTGAGTACATGGAAAATCACACGATATAACCTGATTTTATTTTTTCCAATAGTACATGTAATCGCATCAGAACCCTTTCTGATGCGACTTTTTTGTATCACACATCCTGGAGGTTTTATGAGCGCACTCACAGCAGGAGCAGCCGTGTCCAATATCACGCCGTGGTTGGGCGTGGCCATTCCGGGGAATTTTCGGCCTCAATATGGTGCAGATATTCACGATGAATTGCTGGCCAAAGCCCTGGTGCTGGACAATGGTGAAAAACGCATTGCGATGGTGACCTGTGATGTGATTGCAATGCCTGAAAAAATTGCACAGGCGGCTAAAATGCGCATTTTAAAACGGTGTGGCATTACCCCTGACTGTGTGATGATCAATGCCACCCACACCCACTCAGGTGCAGGCATTGCCGATTTGCTGGATGTCAAAGAAGATGCCGATTATACGGCGTGGCTCCCGCTCAAAATTGCCGATGCCGTGGAGCTTGCCATGCGTCGGTTGCGCCCGGCATGCATCGGTTTTGCCTCTGTGAATGAAGACCGGATTGCGTTTTATCGCCGTTGGCGCATGAAAGACGGCACTGTGCACACGAATCCGGGGCGCAACCATTCGGATCTGGTTGAACCGATGGGCAAGATCGATCCTGAACTGGCGATGATTTATGTGGAAGGACTCGATGGTTTGCCGATTGCCGTTGCTGCGAGTTTTTCACTGCATTATATCGGCGTGGACAAAGGGGATGAGGTTTCGGCCGATTATTTTGGTCATTTTTATCATCAAATGCGCCATTATCTGGGTGGCGATTGTGTGCCCCTGTTGTGGAATGCGGCTTCGGGGCAGATCAACAACATCGATTTCAGCGGGAATCGGGTTTGGACCAACCGTGGACACATACAGGCCAAACGCATGGCCAATGTGCTGGCCGGGCATGTGATCACCGAAATTCAGCTGATGGATATGCAGTCAGATCTGGAGCTGAATGCCGCAGTGGATACGTTGACGTTTTCGCCCAAAATGATCACGGCAGATGATCTGGCCATATCACAGCGCATTGTAACAGGCGACTGTGAATATACCACTGGACCTTTTAGCTGGGTCGTGGGCCAGCCGATTCCAAAAGATCGGGTGGAGGTGTATGCCAAAGAGTGTTTGCGATTGGCGCGATTGCCCCAGCAGATGACGGCACCCATTCAGGTGTTCAAATTGGGTTCTGCCGCCATTGTGGCCCTGCCGGGTGAAATTTTTGTCGAAAGCGGTTTTCGCATCAAGGCGCAGTCCCAGGCATCCCCGCTCATGCTGGTGAGTTTGGCCAATGGGTATATCGGATATGTGTGTACCGATGATGCGCTGACACAAGAGGGGGGGTATGAAACGTGGGCGGCGCTGTCATCTTTAGGCGGTGTGGGCACGGCTCCGGCACTGGAGAAAATGAGCGTTGATTTGTTGCACAAATTGGGGTTGCAAGGAAGAGGGAAAAAGAAAGAAGAAAAACAAGATATAAGTTCTTGAACAGAAATAATGGAATGAATCAATATGAAACGTGCGTATGGGCTGATAAATCCCCCTGAAGTCCCCTTTAAAAGCTAATCTTTTATCACATTTTTATGCCTTCGGCGAGATACTTTCTTTGGCGGCAAAGAAAGTATCCAAAGAAAGCCGCCCTTCAAGCGCCAGGGAGGCTGATTTTCCGCGAATACCCTCAGTGGATGCACACCATGAGATAGCCTGTCAAGATGGGTGATGTTTCGCGATGGGTTGCCAAAGGGAATCGCGCGGAAAATCTTCTTGTTTTGCGTGTTGTATTGATGAAAATGCCCATTACCAGAAAGTCACAAAACCCGTGTGTTCCAAACGGTGTTTCATGCGGGTGAGTTTTTGGGCCGAACGGAGGTAGCGGGGAGAACAAAAGGACAGGAGGTTGTTAATAACCCGGGCTGATTCAGAATCGGCACCGGACAGGCGGGGCAGAATTTTTTGCAGAATTTGGTAATCAAAAGCATCTTGTGGGGTAAAGGATGGGGCATTTTCCGGCAGGGCTTCGATGAGGTCGAGTGCGTAGGCCATGTAAATGAGAATGGCATCGCGAATGCGGTAGGCAAAGTGCATGTCGGTTTCCTCGAGAATGGCATTGATTTCGATTAATGGGTCATTCCAGGCAACCACTTCGGTGCGATGTCGAATGTCGTCGATCTGGCGATACGGGCGGTCTATGAGTGCCGCACCAAGATCGTGCAATATGCCAGAGTTCATCGGCATGCTGGCCTGCCCGGTTGACATGCTGAGATCAACCCGATCAAAGGCAACCGTATTGGCCCGGTCGAGCACTTTGGGGCTAAAGGGGTGGGTGGTTTCGTCCATGTTGACGGTGCCAACCACAAAAAGGTTTTGTGGAATCGGCAACCGGGCAGACACAGTGCCCAGCCCTTCAACGGCAATGCTGTTGCGGCCCTGTGCCAGTTCTATAGGGTCGGTGGTCCAAGAGCCTTCGGGTGTGCGGCGCGCGGTTTCCATAATGCTTAAAAAATCGGCAAAATAGTGTTCAACACGCGCCAGATTCATTTCATCCAGACAAACAAAATAGGGGCGGTCGGGATTGGCCTGGGCTTCGTGCAGGGCATAAAACAAAGCACCCGGGTGATAGGTGCCTGTGAGCAAGTTCTCAAATCCCAACAAGTCGCGCACATCATGCCAGTCGGGGCGCACGGGTATGAGGCGATACCCATTTGCCTGGCCTTCATTGAGTCCATTGATGGCTTCGGCGATGAGGCGAATGACCGTGCTTTTACCCGTGCCAGAAATGCCAGCCAGCATGAGAAAGGGTCTGGTTTTGAGGCACAGATAAAGGTTGAAGAGCATGTCGGGTGATATGCAAAACCCTTTGAGTGCGGTGTACTGCAAAAGGTTGCATACCAATTCGGCCTCTTCGGGCAAAAGGGCATCGCGCACCAATCCATGATCTTCTGGCATATCATATACAACCCGATTTGATGTTTGTTGGCGCGCGGTTGTAAAAACGGTGTAGAGGGGGTAGAGGTCGTTTAAGATGGTGAGGATGTGGTCAATGAGGTTGGGTTGTGCAGATTCTTCGATGTTTAAAATTTTCCCAACAAACAAAGAGCGATCTACCGCATCCAGCTTTGAAGGCGACCACGGCACGGAGCGATCCGGGGCTTCCACAATGATATCGCCGGCCAAACAACGGTAGTTTTTGCGCGGTACGATCTTTCGGAAAATTTTGCGGTCGGCAATGGCCAATTGCATGGCTTTGCGCGTCCACCAACCCGAATAAAAACCGATTGATAACGCATTTTGATGCAAATAGATACCAAGTTGCGGCAGGCGGGGAAACGGCGTTTTTTTTAGCTGGTGAGCCACAAAATACAAACAGGCGTGATCGCGCGGGCGATTGGGATTGGGTTGAAACGATGCAGAGGTGTAAAGGGGTGAAACAACCGGGATCAGATCCAGGTATTGCCGGGTGAAAACAGGTGCAAGGATATCGCGCAGGGTTTCCATGCGCGCTTGCAAATATTTGGCCCCCATGTAGGTGCCATTGCAGGCGAGAAAATCGTTGGGTGTGAAGGCGAAGGAAGGCGAAGACATAGATTCGGTAAAATCGTTAGAATACAGGATTCAGAATTCAGGAGAAAAGCGATGTTATTCTGTATCCTTCTTTTTTGACGGGTGGGATAAACAGGCGGGTGGTGCTTTTGGATGTGTGGTGCGGCTGATTTTTTATCCTTCAAAAACGACGCGATTGCGCCCGGTGTTTTTGGCAACATACAGGCGTTTGTCGGCCAGTGTAATCATGTCTTCAGGCGTGGCAAATTTGCCATCGTCGGGATGGCTGGCAACACCGGCACTGAGCGTAATGTGCAAAGGATGCTGGTCTTCATTGAAGATGCGGGAGGCTACTTCGGCGCGCAACCGCTCGGAAAACGTGCGAGCCCCTTCGCGCGATGTATGCTGTAAGATGGCCAGAAATTCTTCCCCACCATAACGAATGAGGGCATCTTCCTGTCGCAATCTGGCAATCGTGTAGGCCGCCACTTCTTTGAGAACCAGGTCACCCGTGTCGTGACCGTGGGTATCATTGACTTCTTTAAAATGGTCAAGATCGAACATCACGCAGGAAAATGAAAATTGATGGCGCGATGATTCTGAAATGCGCCCGCGCAAGAAGGTGCTGAGTGCCCGGCGGTTATAGGCTCCGGTAAGGGGATCGGTGAGTGACAGTTCCGACAGGCGTTTGTATTCGGCAATCAATGTATCCTGGCGTTTTTTCTGGCGAATAAGCGCCCGAATACGCGCGGCCAATTCGGCGGCTGGCACGGGTTTAACCAGGTAATCTATTGCACCCAGATCCAACCCGCGAA
The DNA here is from genome assembly GCA_964200925.1 of Candidatus Latescibacterota bacterium. Lineage (GTDB taxonomy): Bacteria > Latescibacterota > UBA2968 > UBA2968 > UBA2968 > CAXNEV01. Next base: position 4,974 of record CAXNEV010000213.1, read on the forward strand.
TTTTGGATTTTGTACTGTTGTCTGCCGAAACCAGCACAATGGGTATGGTGTCAAAACGCGCTTCTTTGCGAATGGCTTTGAGAACATCATAACCCGATGCACCAGGCAACGTTAAATCGAGCAAAATGAGATCCGGGGTATTATTTTCAAGCAGGTGAAACAGATCGCCGGCATCTGATCGCGTTTCAATATCGTAAATTTCGTTTTTGAGCGCGTTCTGGATAAACGTGCAATGGGCCGGGTCGTCGTCGATGATGAGGATTTTATACATAGGATTTTTGAATTGAACGGTCAAACATCAAAGTGGTTGAGATGGTTATAAGTATGTTTGAAATGGCGGGTTGTGTCAAGGAAATAAACATGAAAAGAAGGGGCTGGGTACTGGAGACGGGTTCCCGACCCTACCAATCCCCAGTACCCAACCTCTATCCTCATTTTCTGGCATGGTGCGATTCTGCTGGGGCTTGATACGCAACATTCAGGTGTGGGGTTTTGACCGGGATGTTTTTGTGATGTTTGGAATCGAGGCAACTTTCCAGCATACCGCTGACAATTAACGTGCGTTCGGCTGGAAATGGGGCTTTGCCCGTTTGGATCATCTGGTCGATTTTGTGAACCAGACAGGCCGAGTAATTGACGTTGGGCAACGGGGTGAGGAAAAATTGGGTGGAGACCGGTTCGGGCTGGCCTTTGAGGCGTGCGGCAAAACAATAGTCTTTGATGGCGCCATTGAGCATGAGCATGGTGGCGCGCAAACCGTTGTTGTATTCGATCACATAAAGGGCCGGATTTTCAGATAGGCGTTGCAATTCGCCACTGCCGAGCAAATCTTGCGTGCGTCCATCTTCTTCGGTGAGGCCGCGTGGTGAATCGCCGCGGGAAAGAGCAGCTTCCATGAGTTCGCGCGACCAGCGGGTGTCTGTCCAAACGGCATCACCCGTGATGAGTTGCACGGCTTTAATGCCGGTTTCGCCGCCTTTGCGGCGTTCGAGCATACATTGCATGGCTTCCAAAACGTGATAGTCCATGGCATCCGAACCGCCAGTGCCGATCATGAGGGCATCTTCAATATCGCAGTTGAGCGGCAATTCGAGGTCGGGCAATCGCCAGGTAACGGGCAGGGAAGATCCGGCCAACACCGGGAAATTGAGGCGTTTGGCATCGTCGAGCATTTCTTTGGCTTTGACAAAACTGTAGGAGAGGTGTTTGTCGTTGTAGATGGGAACAGAACGGCCATCCTGTTCAAAGACGTCAACACAGGCTTTGAAAAATTCGTAACGCGGATACAGTTTCTGGCCTTTTTCATTTGACGGATACTCGCCGTGTTCACCGATGATGAGCACGGCATCCACGGCGAGTTTGTCGGTGCCACAGCGCAATGTTTCGGCAATGGTGGGGTAGATGTTAAATCCGAATTCTCGCGCGCGATCCACACTTTGATCACCTTCGGGCGATTGATCCACATAGAGAGATACAACCTGGACGTTGGGCCGGTGCCATTGTCCTTCGTAGGGATAACCCACGAGGAAGCGATCCACAAAGTGCTGGGCGTGTGAGAGATAACGATAGATGGTGGCAACAACGGCGATTTTTTTTGGCGATGAGTTGGGCATGGTGTTTTTTCTCAAAAATTTGAATGG
>CAXNEV010000214.1:0-6594 GCA_964200925.1 Candidatus Latescibacterota bacterium
ACAATTTCAGCGCGATCTGCGGGCGCAATTTCCCAATCACACTGTTGTGGTTATGAATCTGGCCAATGGAGCAGCCATGGCGTACATCTATCCACCCGAAATTGCCGACGACGACATTTATCAAGTCTGGGTGAGTCCTTTTGAACGCGATGCATTGCCCATTTTAACCCAAACCTGTATCCAAAAAATTACCGAGCGTTTGAATCGATAGATTCCGCGATTGGCGGCTGTTAAAATCGGTTGTTTTTCTTTAAAAATCGCGTTAGTATTGTCCGTCTTTACCAAATAGAAAGGGTTTTTTTATGGCCTATTTTACCCGCGCAGAAAAAGCCTTTTTCAAACAGAATGGCTATCTCGTCAAACCCGACTTGCTCACGCAAAAACAAATCGACGATGCCCAAGATGTGTTGTGGGATCACATTGAAGCCGACCGCAACAAACCTGAAACGTGGATCGGTGCTGGCCCCAAAGGCAATTTGCCTTGCAGCGATCACCCCGCTGTTGTGGCCACGTTGCATGACACGCCCATTCCCGACATGGCCGAAGAACTCGTAGGCAAAGGTCGCCTGCGCCCTCCTGGCAAACCGCTGTGCAAAATGATCTATCCCACCGGGCACAAAAACTGGCAACCCCCGCAGGGGCATCTCGACGGGTATATCACCGATGGTGTGGCCAGCACGTTTACCATTGGTGTGACTGTTAACATCAGCGACATTTTGCCACAGGGCGGCGGTTTTACGGCCTGGGCCGGATCGCATTTAAAAGTTGCCGATTATTTCAAAACGCATTCGCTGCTTAACGGTTGGGATATCAATCGCGGCAGTGTGACAGAACTTGCCAATCTGCCCGGTCGATATGAACATTCAGCACCTGCCGGGTCGGTTTGTTTTTGGCATCACTACATGGTTCACACAGCCAGCATGAACTGTCAGAACACCATCCGCATGGCCTTTGTCAGTCGTTTCAATTTCACAAATTTGAATGAGATCATGTTTGATCTGCCCTATAATATGTGGGAACAATGGGATGGTTTGGTTGCGTAAAATAAGAGGAAATTTATGAAAATCGGCTATGGCACTTACGGCATGCAGACCGAAAACATTTTCGCTGCCCTGCCGCGCTTGCGCGATATCGGGTATGAAGCCGTTGAAATTAACGCTGGAGATGATTGGCCCACCGCGCCGCACAAATTCAATCGGGCCGACCGCACGCGTCTGGTTGAGCAATTGCAGGATTTGAATTTTCCATCCCCTGTGCTGATGTGTCTGTTGTCCATTTGTACACAGGGGGATGACCGATCTGTTGTTCTTCAAAAATTAGACGATGCCTGTAGGCTTGCCAACGATCTGAATTTTGGCAACACCCCCGCCATTCTTGTCAGTACGCCCGGTGGCCTTCGCGGCGATTGGGAAACCGTCCAACACCAACTGTGCGATACCTTAACTGCTGTGGCCGATCAAACGGCCAAACACAATGTTATTCTTGCCGTTGAACCGCATGCGGGCCAACCGCTCGACACCCCGGACAAAGTTGCCTATTTGATGCAACAAACCCGGCACCCGTTTCTCAAAATCAATTTCGATCACAGCCATTTTCATGTGGCAGGCATCGATTTGCAACACAGTGTTGACCTGTGTGCGCCCTATACAGTTTCCACGCATATTAAAGATGGATTTATGGCGGGTGGTCAGGTTCATTACCAGTTGCCCGGTGAAGGCACACTGGATCTTGTTGCCTATTTTAAAGCCGTTGACAGGGCCAGTATGATGGTGCCGATTACGGTTGAAATCACCGCACAAATCTGGCGGCAACCCGGCTACGATCCCTGGGTTGCCGCTGAAAAATCTTTTAATGCACTGGATCAGGCAAGACAACAAGTCGCTGGATAGGATTTCCATGCCCAACACTCTGAAAGAAAAAGTGGCCCTGATTACGGGTGGGGCCTCTGGCATTGGCCGTGCAACCGCGCTTGCATTTGCCCGCGAAGGGGCCTGTGTGATTATTGCCGACCTGTTTTCATCCGATGGGGAAAATATCACACAGCACATCTGTAACACAGGAGGCAGGGCCCTTTTTGTCGCAACAGATGTTTCCAAAAGTGCCGATGTGGAACACCTTATCCAGCAAACGGTGACCACTTTTGGCCGATTGGACTGCGCTTTTAACAATGCAGGCATTTTTGGCCGATCTGCCCCTTTGGCCGATTATACCGAAGACGATTGGGATCAGCTCATCGGCATCAATCTCAAAGGGGTGTGGTTGTGCATGAAATACGAAATCCCACACATGCTCAAAAACGGTGGGGCCATTGTAAATGCCTCCTCTGTTTCCGGTCTGGTGGGCAGCAAATCATCGCCTTTGTACGCTGCCAGCAAACACGGCGTTACTGGGCTTACGCGCACAGCTGCTTTGCAATATGCACAGCAAAATATTCGCGTCAATTGTGTTTGTCCAGGTGCCGTTCACACCCCTATGCTGGAACACATTTTTTCACTTAATCCGGCAAACCGCGACAAATATGTTGCAGCCGCACCCATTGGCCGCTTGGCCCGCCCCGAAGAAGTTGCCGAAGCCGTTGTCTGGCTTTGTTCGGACGCGTCTTCTTATATCACCGGCGTGGCCCTGCCTGTTGACGGCGGTTGGGTGGCGCAGTAAGACAGTCACGAGCGAAGCGAGTCAGCGAATCATCAGTGAATTCCCTCATATCAAAAGCCAAGAGAATTTTTCATGACCAAACTCATTATCATGCCCAAATACGGCCTTCAGCAAGATGAAGGTACGGTTGTTGAATGGCAAAAAAAAGAGGGCGATCGCATTGAAAAGGGCGATATCCTTCTCGAACTGGAAACCGATAAAGCCATTTTTGAATACGAAGCCCCCGATGCCGGTTATTTGCGCAAAATTCTCGCAGGAGATGGCGCAGTTGTTCCCGTGCTTTCCCCTATCGCCGTTCTCACCGATACGGTTGATGAACCCTTTGAGATAGGCGATGCAGAAGCTCCAATTCCAACAGAAACCACTGAACCAGAACCTGCAAAAGCCGAACCCGAAACACCCGTTATATCTCAGGATCGTGTGAAGCGTTCGCCTGCGGCCAAACGCCGGGCCAATGAACTCAATATCAATCTGCACACCCTCACGGGCACCGGGCCAGGTGGCCGCATTGTTCAGGCCGACGTGGAACGCGCCGCCCAAACCATTTCTGCCGGGCGCACCCCACTGACCCGCATGCGCAAAGCCATTGGTGCGGCCATGGCCCATAGCAAACAAACGGTTCCGCATTTTTATGTCGCGATTGAAATTGACATGACCGATGCCGAAATCTGGCGGCAAAAACAAATGCCCAAACCCTCGGTGACCGATCTCATTGTCAAAGCAACTGCCGCATCACTTGTGCGGTTTTCTGCGCTCAACAGCAGTTTAGACGGCAACGACATTCTCACGCACAATACGGTCAACATCGGCCTGGCTGTTGGCACCGACAATGGCCTCGTGGTTCCTGTCATTCCCGATGCCCAACGCAAAACGCTTTCTGCTCTCGCCTCTGACCGCATACGCCTAATTGAAGAAGCCCGGCAGGGCAAAATGCGCGGCGATGCCAAAGCTACGTTTACACTTTCAAATCTCGGTATGTACGGCGTTACGTCCTTCACGGCCATTGTCAATCCGCCCGAAGCGGCCATTCTGGCTGTTGGTGCGGCCATTCCTCGCGTGGTTCCGCATGGCGAACCGCTCACCATTGCCGTGCGCCACATCATGGAAGTGACACTTTCTGCCGATCACCGCCTTGTGGATGGCCTTATTGCCGCACAGTTTTTGCAAACACTCAAACAGGATCTGGAAAATGTGGACATGATACAAAGTTGGATATGACCTATTCCCCGGCCCCTTTCCTGCAAGGAAAGGGGAGTAAAAAACCACAAAAAAAATCGGAACCCTTATGTCTCTTGACACACAAATCCTTCTCAATATGTACCGTGTTATGCTTCGCATTCGTCGCTTCGAAGAAAAGATCTAGGAAGTTTATACCGGCGGTCTTATGCACGGCCTGGCGCATCTTTATATTGGCGAAGAAGCCGTTGCCGTGGGTGTTTGTACGGCTTTGCGCGACGACGACTATATTACCAGTACGCACCGGGGACACGGCCATTGTGTGGCCAAAGGCGGCAATCTGGAAGCGATGATGGCCGAAGTGATGGGCCGAGTCACTGGTCATTGCCGGGGCAAAGGCGGTTCGATGCACATTGCCGATATGTCTGTGGGCATTCTTGGGGCCAACGGCATTGTCGGTGGTGGATTCGGCATTGCCACGGGTGCTGCACTTTCGGCCAAAAAACGCGGCACCGATCAGGTATCGGTTTGTTTTTTTGGCGATGGCGCATCCAATCAGGGCATTTTTTTTGAGACCATGAATTTTGCCGCGATCTGGCAACTCCCCGTTATTTACATTTGTGAAAACAACCATTATGGGGAATTCACGGCCACTGAAAAGGTCACAGCCGGAACATGCATTGCTGACCGCGCGACACCTTTCGGCATCCCGTCGGAACAGGTTGATGGCAGCGATGCCATTGCCGTTTATGAAGCCACGGCAAAAGCCGTGCAACGCGCTCGAAAAGGCGATGGTCCCACACTGATTGAATGCGATACTTACCGCTATCGCGGCCACCATGTGGGCGATCCGGGTGAATCGTATCGCTCAAAAGAAGAACGCGATGAATGGCTTGCCAAAGACCCGATTAAACGACTGCGAGAACATATGATGGCCAATCATCTGGCCTCTGAGGCCGAGCTTGATGCCGAGGTGCGCGAAGTTGACAGCGAAATGCAACAGGCCCTTGAAGCCGCAAAAGCTGCGCCATTTCCCCCGATAGAGGAGGTGAGCCACCATGTCTATGCCTGAAAAAGAAATGACTTTTGGCGAGGCGATCAAAGAAGCCATTGCCGAAGAATTGCGGCGCGATCCGACCGTTTTTCTGATGGGTGAAGACGTTGGCAAAGCGGGAACCGTTTTTAAAGTGCTCACCGGCCTTTACGATGAATTTGGCCCGGAACGCATCATCGACACCCCCATTGCCGAAGCTGGTCTTGTGGGGCTCGGTGTTGGTGCGGCCCTTACGGGCATGCGCCCTATTGTTGATGTGATGTTTGGCGATTTTATTACACTGGCGATGGATCAAATTGTCAATCAGGCCGCCAAACTCTGCTACATGTCTGGCGGGCAGGCAAGTGTGCCCATCACCATTCGCACAACGCTTGGGGCTGGCCGCTCTTCTGCTGCCCAACACTCTCAAAGCCTGCATGCCTGGCTGGCCCATATTCCCGGTCTCAAGGTTGTCATTCCTTCCACACCTGCCGATGCCAAGGGTCTTTTCAAATCGGCTGTGCGCGACAACAATCCCGTTATCGTTTATGAAGATAAGATGATGTACACGCTCAAAGGCATGGTGCCTGCTCATGACTACACCATTCCATTAGGTGTGGCCGACATCAAACGCGAAGGCGACGATGTGACGCTCATTGCCACTTCGAGTATGGTTCATGTGGCCTTGCAAGCGGCCCAGCAATTGGCCGAACAAAACATCAGTGCCGAAGTTGTTGATCCACGCACGCTGGTTCCTCTCGACAAAAAAACCCTTGTCGAATCGGTGATCAAAACCACGCGCGCTGTTATTATCGATGAAGGCCATCGCGGTTATGGCATTACCGGGGAACTTGCTTCGGTTGTGTACGAAGGGGCTTTTGACTATATCGATGCCCCCATTGTTCGGCTTGGTGCGATGGATGTGCCCATCCCGTTTAGCAAACCTCTTGAAGAGGTCACCATTCCCACCGCAAAAGACGTTGTTAAAGCCGTGCAAGACATGAAGATCAGATGAGGGGAGAAAGTTATAGTATTTCAGGTAATAAACTTGAATTTTCGACGATAGACAATGGATGATGGTTAAAAATGCGTTTGCACGTTTAAACGTTTGCACGCTCCCCCCACCCCCCCAGAATCGTATCGCATGGTTTATAAAATGTTAACGTTCTAACGTTTTTTCATGTCCATCGTCAGTTTTCCTCTTATGTCAAATCTTTATCTGAAAGTCTATAGCAAACCATGCGTGCCGTGCGAAAACTAAAACCCGGCTCGGACAATATCGCTTTGTGTGATATTCCCGAACCGGGTATTCAACATCCCGACGATGTGAAAATTGCCGTTCAATGCGGCGGTTTATGTGGCACGGATCTGCACATTCAACATGGCGGATATGGGTTTTGTGCGCCTGTTACGTTGTGTCATGAGTTTTCCGGCGATGTGGTTGATGTTGGAAAAAATGTTGATCTGGTCAAACCTGGCGACCGCGTTACGATTATGCCTTCGGCCAGTGGCGCGTGTGGGCACTGTCGGTATTGTCAGGTTGGCGAATATTTTTTTTGCCCCCAGCGCAATTCTGTGGGAAGCATGCGCGATGGCGGTTTTGCCGATTACTGCGTTGTGCCCCAAACCCTCGTTTTTCCCCTTCCCAATTCTGTTTCTTATGAAGCGGCTGCTCTGGTCGAACCCCTGGCCTGTTGTGTGAAAGCCATTAGCCTCAACACACACATTGC
>CAXNEV010000215.1:0-6572 GCA_964200925.1 Candidatus Latescibacterota bacterium
CGTCCTTTTTCAGCGGTGCCTTTTTATGATACTCGTCCCGTTGAGTTGCGCAAAGTGCCTTCCGATTGCCACATCACTTATCGCGGGGTGCGCTACAGCATCGATCCCTGTGCCGTAGGACAAACGGTGGTGGTGCGTTCTGACACGGATAGGGTTGGCAGTTCATTTTCTGTCTTTATGAATGACCAGGTTGTCGCCAGCCATACCCAACACCCCAAAGGCAGCAGACCTGTCACGTTGACCCAACATGCTCTTACTATCAAAAATTTGTGTGCAAAAAACCCCAGATCCGTGAGAAATACAGGCAAAACCTCGCATTTTCTTCAACTTGATGATCAAGTCATCATAGGTGAACCTTTTATCTTGCCTACCCCACAAGTTGAGGTGCGTTCCCTGAGTGTTTATGAGTCCATAGCACGGGAGGCCAATCGATGAGTTCCCCTGCTCTTAGCTATGAAAAAGTCAGAGATCATCTTTCTGTCTTATCTCTGCCCAGTGCCCTTGCGGGTCTTGACAGTGTGTTGGAAGAAGGACAAAAACAGGAGCGCACAACCGTTGAAATTATCGATCACCTGCTCACACTGGAACGCACAGACCGTTTTGACCGACGCATCAAGCTCAACCTCAAATTATCCGGTATTGCCGTTGCCAAAACGCTGGAAAGCTTCGATTTTGATGCCCAATCGTCCATCTCCAAAGCCACTCTTGACGAGTTGGCCACCTTGCGCTTTTTACACCAAGGTGACAATCTCCTCTTTTTAGGGCCTCCCGGTGTGGGCAAATCCCATCTGGCCATCGGTCTATCGCTTTGTGCGCTCAAACAGGGACACAGGGTTTACTTCCTCACCCTCCACGATCTGGTCACCAAAGCACAAAATGCCAGACAGAAAAACCGGTTGGGGGCACTGCGAAATACCCTCATCCGACCTGACTTGCTACTTCTTGATGAGATTGGCTACCTGCCACTGGAGACACCTGATGCCTCTTTCCTGTTTGACATCGTCTCTTATCGATACGACAAAGGCAGATCCATCATCCTGACTTCCAATAAAAGCTATGCCAACTGGGGCGATATCTTCCCAGATCCCATCCTGGCCACGGCCTTGTTGGATCGTTTGCTCCATCACTCAACCACCATCAACATCCGGGGAGATAGTTACAGACTAAAACACCGCCGACAGGCTGGGCTACACACAGAAACCAAAGGCTAAATTTATTCGTCCCTACAGACGAATATAAAATGGAGGTATAAAAATGCCATTTGTCCAATACCACCTGCTGCATCACCTCAGCCCGGCGGCCTTTAAACTGTATGTCTTTCTCCTCGATCTGATACAGGACAATAAAACCTCAACCTTTTCTATCCCGTTGGTTGAACTGGGCTATCGCTCCGGCTTGCAACCCCCTTGCACCTATCCCGCTTTTCGACACGGCAAAGATGGACAACTGCGAAAGGCACTCAAGGAACTCATCACTGCTGACTTGATCGAAAAATCCGGACAGCGCGGACGGGCTCCCAATACCTATACCCTCAGACACCACCACCTGCACACCAACCCTTTTTCTTCATTGGAGGATTACTTGACACAATCTTAAATCACATACCGCAAAAAGTGTCCTTTTTTAAACCGTTATAAATGTCCAAAACGAAATCGTTATTGACAATACACTGTAAATCGTAAACGGATACAGCGTTTGATGCGGAAAATGGGCATTGAAGCCATTTACCCACGCCCAAACACCAGCCAATCCCATCCCCAGCACCGCATTTATCCCTACTTGCTGCGAGAGCTGACCATCGACCATCCCAATCAGGTATGGAGCACGGACATCACATATATTCAGATGCCACAAGGCTTTATGTACTTGGTTGCCGTGATAGACTGGTTCAGCAGGTTTGTCCTGTCTTGGCGGTTGTCCAATACTCTGGCGGTCGATTTCTGCCTCCTGGCCTTGGAAGATGCCCTCGCTATCGGAAAACCCGAAATCTTGATAAATCCACCATTGCAACATATTGGAAACGTGCTTTTTAAAAAAAGTCACACATGGCGTTAATTCTTACAAACTTACTCACACCAGATTCAACACCTGTGTTTTTGAACATTGCTTGTTATACTACCTTTCAAGCTCTAAATTTTTTGAAAGCGTCACTATTACCCGGTCGCGCTGAATGAACCGCAAGTGATAAACCTGTTCTTTTGTTTTGATACCTTCGGGGGTTTTTCCACCAAAGTCCAACAGATAATTGGGACCTTTCATACTGATTAATTGTCCCATTGGATTGAGGAGTGGTTTGGCCCACGTCCATAGTTTGGGCAACGACGCCACGGCTCTGGCCACCACAGCGTTATAATGTGACTGATGTTTCGGGGTTTTTGAGAGATTTTCTGCCCTTTCGCGAATACATATCAAACCGGGTAATTGTAATGTTTCTACCACCTGTTGCAAAAACAAACTCTTCATGCGTGCGGGTTCTAATAGGACAACCTGCAGATCAGAACGCATTATTTTGATTGGCACACCTGGCAGTCCTGAACCCGACCCCATATCGAGAATTATTCCTTTATTTGGCAATGATGTCACAATCGACAGACAATCCAGAATATGGCGTTCCCATATTACATCCTTATCATGAGTCGATATTAACCGCACCCGATCTACCCATGAACGAATCAACTCCACATAAATACAGAACTTCTCAAATTGTTCCTGAGAGACTGATAAATCAAAAATTTCATTTGCGTGTTTGGAAAACACATCGTGTTTCATGAGCAAGAACTCTTGTAAAAAATGAAATGTTTCACGTGAAACATCACCCTATTTCCCAATACAGAAGCTTTTGAATATACAGTCCAAGACATCATCAGAAGTTGTTTCCCCAATGATTTCAGATAACGCATCCAACGCAACGCGCAAATCCATTGCTATGAGTTCACCGGGGTTTCCAAGATGGAGACTTGTGAGAGCCTGAGTCAATCCTTCTTTTGCCTCTCTCAATGCAATAACATGTCGTTCACGCGTAACGATCTCAGTTGATCTTTCTCCTTTTCCCAACAATGTTGATCGCATTGTTTGTTTCAATTCGGGTATTCCTTGGCCGGTAATCGCTGAGATGTGCAATCGTTGCATGGAACAATTCACGCATTTCCATGATGGATGTAGGTGAAGATCTATCTTATTTAAAACCAAGAATCCCTGTTTTTGAGATTCCACAGAGAGCAAAAGCAGATCGTCATCGGTTGGCGGTTGTGACCCATCAACAATGAAAAGCACCAGTCCAGCGCGATCCACATACTGCCGGGATCGTCTCGTGCCTTCTTGCTCTATAGGGTCGTCTGTTTGTCTAATGCCCGCAGTATCCACAAGGGTTACACTTAGCCCATCCAGGTCTATCTCTTCTTCAATTGTATCTCGAGTGGTGCCAGGAATGTTGGTGACAATGGCCCGATCTTCTTCAAGTAGTCGGTTAAGCAAGCTTGATTTTCCAACATTTGGACACCCTGCCAAAGTGACCAAAACACCTTCTCGCATTATTTTCCCCTGGCTATAAGTAGCTATTAAGGTTTCAATTTCTGACAGGGCGTGTTTTGTGGGCCCATTAATTTCGTTAAAATTTATTACCACATCTTCCGAAAAATCCAATCCAACTTCGAGTAACATCATGCTTCGGCGCAAGTTTTCAGCCATTGATTCAAATCGTTTTTTTAACCCTCCACGCAATTGAAAATAGGCCGATTGCAATCCCAATTCTGATCGAGCAGAAATCATATCGGACACAGCTTCTGCCTGTGATAAATCAAGTTTTCCATTGAGAAAAGCTCTTTTCGTGAACTCTCCAGGCAAAGCCAAACGGGCACCCGATTTCACCAGCGATCCGATTACCATCCGCAACAAAAATGGGCCTCCGTGACAGTTAAATTCCACTATGTCTTCCCCGGTATATGAATGGGGTGCTCTCATAACCGTGGCCAGAACCTCGTCGAGATTCTGGCCTCCAAATACAAAACAACCATAAGTAAGATACCGGCTGGGCAAAATTGATAATGTTTGCCGACCTTGAAAACAGGCATCTGCAATTTCAATGGCTTGTGATCCGCTTAACCGAACGATGCCAATTGCCCCTTCACCTGAAGCTGTTCCAAGGGCAACAATGGTATCCCGATCAGCATTCTGCATATTTTATATCCTTATCATGTTGAACCCGTAATTTTTTTTGTTTGTTCCATAATATACTGTTGTGCCAATGTCAACACATTGTAAAGGGTATAGTAAAATACTAGCCCTGAAGACATGGTCCAAAATATGTATGTTAGAAATACAGGCATAATATAAACCAAAGCTGCCTGTTTTGGATCTTTCATAGTCATCTTTTGTTGAATGAACATTGAAATTCCCATCAACAAGGGCAAAACATGCAAATCAACCGAACCAATTGGAATCGTGTCGGGTTTTGACAAATCAGTGATCCATGCTATAAAACCAGCTTGTCTAAATTCGATTGTGCCGCGGAATACGGAAAAAAGAGAAAACAAAATGGGCATTTGTAACAACATGGGCAAACACCCACCCAAAGGATTGATTTTTTCATCTTTATAGAGTTTCATCATGGCTTGATTCATCTTTTGACTGTCGTTGCCATATCGTTCGCGAATCTCGACCATTTTGGGTTGTAATTGTTGCATTTTTGCTGCAGATTCAAGGCTTTTATGGGTCAATGGAAACACCACAATTTTGACCAGAAGAGAAAATAAGATGATCACCAAGCCGTAATTGGGTACAATATGATGGATAGCTAAAAAAGCTTGCATAATCATAATGGTAACAGGTTTTAAGATAGATCTCAAAAATGAAGGCCCATAATCCATAAATTCATCAAGATTCAGTTCTCGTTGAACACCAGAAAAGTCGCGGTTTTGCTCTCTCAAAACATCGTAGGAAATGGGTCCAAGAAAAACAGCAACTTTCAATGCTCCCGTTTCCTCCGGTTTCAGTGCCACATGAAAATCATAGAGGGCATGACCCAATGCGTTGGTTTCAACATCACCCTGAAGTTCCAAATCAAAACGCCCTTCATTAGGAATGAGCGCTGCAAGAAAATATTTGTTGCGTATACCCACCCAGGAAATCTGCCCACTGGGCTGTGCACTACCTTCTTTGATTCGATCAACATTCCAGGTTTCCATTTCCCCACCGGCGTGGGTAACCACCTGATCATAATTTTCATCGTAAAAACCCGAGGATTGTGGATTGCCTTCGGTATTGGAAATGGCCCCATTCCATCTCAATGTTAGTCGATCCGATCTGGACAAGCTTTCACCGTTGAGATCTAATTCGATGCGATAGCGATTGCCATGCAAATGCAGATGTTTTTCAATTTTGCCTAAATTGGTTTCGGCTATCAGGACAAGAACGTCTTGTTGATCACCGGAAAGTTCTATTCGGTCTCGATTTGTTTTGAATTCAATTTGATCCAGAGATTGATCGCCAATGTTAAGCCCTAATCCAAAATCGTTGGGTTTCATCAATTCAAGCCAATTGCCAAATCTATCAAAATAGGCTTTTAATTTCCAACTTGTGATCACTCCCCCTTGAGTTGAAATGGTTGCTTGATAAACATCGGTATCAATAACAATGTTTTGAGGTTCAAATGCTGTTTGAGGGATTTCTTTGCCTTCTGGAACGGGGAATTTTTCTGTAAGATTCAAAGGTTGGTTTGGGGACTCCGCCAGTAGAGATTCAGAACCTGGTGATGTTTCACGTGAAACATCTGTTGTTTGGGTTTGAGGAGGGATGTGTGGTTTGTCGCCGATTGCCCATTGCATGTAATACGGCATGAGAATAACGATCAAACCGATCAGAACAAAAGCGATTACTGTGCGTTTGTCCATCGGATATCCTTGCTAAAAAAGTTATTTGGAAAAATAGATTAAACAGGCAGGAAACTGGGACAACAACAGGAGGGAAAAAATAAAGGCTTAAATAAGATGCAGTACTTCAAAGGCACAAGATAGATCCTGACGAAGTTCTGAAAAAGAAACACCCAAAGAGTTATCACCAACCGAAATGATCAACAATTGCCCTGGATGTCCATTGGGAATACATTCGCGACAAAGACTTCGGATTTGTCGGCGAATGTGATTTCGAGAAACCGCATTACCAAATTTTTTTCTAACAGAAATAAGTGTTTGACTTAAATTGGATTGTCCAATTCGAACATGAACCCAATGTCCACGATAAAGTTGCCCATTATTTCTGATATTGCTTATTTCACTTCGGAAGCGAAAATCGGGTCGCGCCATAAGATTAAACAGTAAGGCGCTTGCGGCCTTTTTTACGGCGCTGGCTCAAAACCCGACGACCACCATAAGAACTCATTCTATTCCGAAAACCGTGTTTATTTTTCTTTTTCCTGTTGTGAGGCTGAAAAGTGCGTTTCATTGTGAGAATACCTCGTATTCAAAATAGCTAAAAAATTATTACAGTTGTATTGTGCGAAAGAAGACGAAATATAGATGGACTATCTTGTCTTGTCAAGCATTTTCAAATAGATAAGAATAATAGCAATTTTAAAT
>CAXNEV010000216.1:0-6511 GCA_964200925.1 Candidatus Latescibacterota bacterium
GGGTTTTCCTGATTCACCACAGGTGTTTGTTTGGGCTGTAATGGCACTGTTGTTTTGGATACTGAATTTTCTGTGGATTTAACGGTCTGCATAACCGGCTGATTTTCATTTGTTGTGATCTTTGATTCTGGCACAACTGGTTTTGCAGATAGCTGGGGTGCTGGCGCGTTGTTTGATTGTGGTGTTTGATTTGCAGGGAATGGCTGAGCAGATGCCCCTTCTTCTTGATTTTCTGTTGGGATATGAGATGTTTCTGGTTGCTTGTTTTGAGAGGGTTGGAATATGGTTTGTGCTGTTTGTTTTGGAACATCAGCAGTTAAAACCGGTTTGTCCAGAGACATCGGATTTGTTGATTCATCTGTTTGTTTTTTGACGGACACAGGTAATTCTATCGGTTGTTCTGAAATGATTGGAAGCATCTTCAGGGCAGCATCATTTTCTGATTCGGCGTTTTGTGATAGCGCATTGGAATATGGTGTCTGAAACGGATTTTTGCCCTGCAAAAATTCAGACTTTGGCGATGTGTTCGACACTGACAGAGGCAATGGCACAGGGGCTGCATCTTCCATTTCCAATTTTAGCAAGGAAATAGCAGATTTACCCGTTGACTCTGTTTCTGACAAAGCCCCTGATGATGGAAAAACAGGCATCCAGGTTTCATCGCTGTCGGATATCGGTTTTTCAACCCGCACCAGGTTTTTGATGCGGGAATCGTTTAATATGGTGGCCATAAGCGTTGCCAACGACGGGTGGTTGTCTTCGGCCAACATGTCCGGAATGGCCGGGGCTGGTTCAACCGATGGCTGTTTTTGTTGCAGATTTTGCAATACTGTTTGAAAGCTGACCACGGGGCCAAAAGGACTGGCGCTTTCTGGTGCGGCCATCGGCTGGATGCCGTTTTGGGGTTGTAGCGGTATCAGGAGCATTGGGATGATCTCCCCTGGGGTGATTGGGGCTATGGGATGTTTAAACAATGAACAGAGAACATTTATGATTTTATGGTTTTTTGATCATTGACCATTGATTTGATTGGCTGTTTGACCTTCGACAAGCTGGGTGGAAAGCCGTGCTTTTCGCTGGTCGTCGGCCAAACTGTTCAAGATGCGTGCTGCCTGTCGGCCTTTGAGCCGGGGCAGCAGCTCAAGGATCAATTCATCGCTCAGTCCGTCCATAATGGCGGCAGCATCGGCCGGGCGCATAGCGTCGTAGAGGGCGACCATTTGTTTCATTCGTTCCTCGCGTGCCTGCGCCATATCTTTGTTGCCTGTTTGACTTTGTTGTTCGAGCTGACCAACCTCGCCTCCAAGCATTGCTTTTTTTATGATGAGACTGTCGTGCTGGGTTTTTAGGTCGTTCAAATCCTGTTCGAGTTCCTGTTTCTGCTGTTGCAACAGCAACAGGGCATCTTGCTCGACTTCGATTTCTCCCTGCTTGAGCAAGGTGTTTTCGGCACCGGGTGTTTTGCCCAGAATCAGATCGCGCACTTCATCTATGTTGTTGACCACTTTCAGGGCAAAAAGCATGACCAATCCGATGGCGGCAAAAGACAATGTCATACCGACGACGAGCAACAATATCAAAGCCAATTTTTTCACTGCTTACTCCTTGACTCTTTTACCATTATGAACTTTCCGGTGTTTTGATGTTGCACACTGTTTACGGTTGCCATTTCTGGCGACCGGCCAGTTCATCCATAACTCTCTGATCTTGATGACGCATTTCTTTGCGAAAGGCCTGGTAATCACGGTCTTTCAATTTTTCAAGAATTTGCCGGTCTCGCACAGCCTGTGCAAGAGATTCACGTTTTTGAACAACGATGGTTTGTGCATCGGAAATTCGCTTTTCAATTTTTCGATGCTGTCGTTCCAATGCTCCCAAATACACGTTGATCTGGGTGAGATCGGCCATGTTGAGGCGGCCTGTTTGGCGTTGCCGCAATTCGTGGCGACAATTTGCCTGTTGTTCTTTAATGCGATTGCGTTCGGCAATTTCTGTATTGAGCTTGAATACGGCTTTGCCGAGTTCCTGCTGCCAATGTTCTTCGGTGCGATATCGGGCTTTTAAAACAGTTTCAAGCCGCCAGGCAAAACGTTTGGCCATAGGTTTTCTGAGCAGAATTTAGCGTGCGAAATTGAGATAGAGTGACGAATTATTTTAACAGTGCATCCAACTGCTGAACGGTTTCTTCGAATAATGTGTGTTCATCGATGTCTTGCCGCAAAAAAGTGTTGATGGCATCTATGTGATCAATGGCAAAGTCGATGCGTGGGTTGTTGCCCTTTTGATAGGCGCCAATGTTGATGAGATCTTCGGCTTCGCGATAGGTAACCATCATATCTTTCACGCGATTGGCCGTGGTGCGGTGATCTGCATTGACCACATCGGTCATCACGCGGCTCACACTGTTAAGCGGATCAATGGCCGGGTAGTGCCCCTGGGCCTGCAACCGTCGGGAAAGCACGATGTGCCCATCGAGAATTGACCGCACGGCATCGGCAATGGGATCATCCATGTCGTCGCCTTCCACCAGAACTGTATAAAGGCCTGTGATGCTGCCGCGTGGCCCCATGCCTGCCCGCTCAAGCAGGCGGGGCAGCAGGGCAAATGTCGATGGGGTATAACCTCGGGTGGTGGGCGGTTCACCAATGGCCAGCCCCACTTCGCGCTGAGCCATAGCCACGCGCGTGACCGAGTCCATCATGAGCAATACATCTTTGTTCTGGTCGCGAAAATGTTCGGCAATGGCCGTGGCAACCTGTGCGGCTTTGATGCGCACCAGGGCGGGTTGATCGGATGTGGCCACCACCACCACCGAACGGGCAAGCCCTTCGGGCCCCAGGTCGCGTTCGAGAAATTCGCGCACCTCACGTCCGCGTTCGCCCACCAGACCAATCACATTAACATCGGATTGGGCATGGCGGGCCAGCATGCCCAGCAGTACACTTTTTCCAACACCACTGCCTGCAAAAATACCTGCGCGTTGCCCTTTGCCACAGGTTATGAGCGCATCAATGGCGCGAATGCCTGTGCCCATTGGCTGTGAAATGCGCTGGCGCAACATAGGATCGGGAGGCATACCGGCCACGGTGCGTTTTTGATCTGCCCAGAGCAGGCCTTTGTTGTCAATGGGTTCTCCCATGGCATTGAGCACACGCCCCAAAAGGCCGTCTCCCACACGGACTGTGAACGGTTCGTTGGTAGCCATCACACGGCTGCCGGGGGCTATGCCTTCCATGTTGCCCAGGGGCATCATCAAAATGCGGTTGTTGCGAAACCCAACCACTTCGGCATAAACGGGTGGTTTGCCGCTGATTCGGCAGCATTCACCGATGGAGACGGCAGGACCACTGGCTTCAATCACAAGCCCCACAACCTGTGTCACACGGCCACCCTGGCAAATGGAAGGGGTGGTATGGGCGATGTTTATGAGTTGGGCAACGTTCATGGCGTTTCGCTTTGTGCAGGTGGTTGAACATTGGGCTTGTTTGGCGTGTTAATTGCAAGGTCTGTGTCTGACAGGGTGATATCTGGAGGTGTTTCTGGAATGGCATTGCGAATGGTTTCTATAAGAGCCAATTGCAGTTTTTCCAGACGCGATTCAATTTGTGCATCAATATCACCCGATGGCGTTTCAATTAGGCACCCACCGCGAGAAATATAGGGATCGGCTTCAACTGAGAGCATATCGATTTGTTCGTATATGTCGCGCCAGCGACTGCGGTGCGACCGCACCAATTCCAGATCGTCGGGATGTACGCGAATGGTTATATGAGACTTATCCTGCAAGTGTTTTAAGCATTCGCGAACGGCGTCCAAAATTAGATTGCTATGTGTATCTATGTAGGCTCCAACAATGTTGCGCGCTACAGATAGTGCAATTTGTGTGATGTTGATGTCTGCGGTTTTAAATACAGTGGCCCAATTTTCAGACAGGGCGGTCAACATTTTTTGGAATCGGACAATTTCATCCTGGCTCTGGGTCTGACCTTCTGCACAACCTTTTTTATACCCTTCTTCTATTCCTTTTGCATATCCGGCATCTCTGCCTGTTTGATGGGCCTGTTTTTTTTCCTGTTGAAAACGGGCTTCGGCTGCTTTCAGTTTTTCGGCAACAATGGCATCTACTTCTTCCTGGGAAAAACCGGGTTCGGCCATCTGATTTTCTGCTGTATCGCCAAAAGTTCCAGATTCACTGGATGCCCTAAAAATGGCGTCATCACTTACAACTTCAACCTGTGTGCTCAGCGGAGAAAACCCATTTGCGGTCTCTTCTTCTGGAGGCGTGGTTTCTGGTAATTCTGCCATATTAGGATTGACATGAATTGGCAAAATAACAGGATGATCAGATATGCGCGCTGTGCGGATGACTTTGTTCATAAGGTCAACGATCAAAAATGAATACTGGATGTCTTAAAATGTCGTTTATGCATTTTGCCGAGCGCGGTTTTGAGCATCTTCAATCAACATGGTGCGAATGAGTTTGGCTGCGTCTTCAGGCCGCTCGGAGATCAGTTGGGCAATGCGTCCCAAGATAATCTCATGCGGCGTTTCTGGCAATTCTTCCCCTGCGTCATCAGCCTGTAGTTCTCGCTGGGCATCCATGGCAATTTCTTCTTCGCGCGCCACGCCGCGGCCAATGGCCCCAATGATGGCCCGCAAAACCAGCAGGGCGATGATGATGGCAATGCCTTTGGCTACGTTGAGCACAATAGATGTAATCAGCTCGTTGCGCTCTTCGCTTTTGCGCTTCTTTTCTGCCACAATGCGCAGATCTTGAATGGCAAATACAAACGTACTGACTTTGAGTTGATCGCCCCTGTTTTGTTCGTCCATTCCCAGGGCCCCGCGCACAATATCAGAAATATAGCTAATTTCTTCTGCTGTACGCGTGCGATAGATTGGATTTTCGTTGTCGATGGTGTTTTCTTGATCGGGCACTTTGTTGTTGATCATCAAGGAAGATGAGATTCGCTTGATCTGTCCGGGAGACCCGGTAATGCGCCGAATGGTTTTGTTGATTTCATAGTTTGAAACCGATCGCTCGCTGGTACCGGCTTCGGCAGATTGTTCTTCGTTGCGTTCTTCACTGCGCAATACAGCGGAGTTGGGGTCATATATTTCGATTTCTTCTTGCACCTGGTTAAAATCGAGATCTATTGTGACTTTAACTTTGGCCTGATCGGGACCCAAAACAACGTCTAATGTACTTTGTGCTTCGTGCTCAAGATATTTTTCAGCATTGCGCTGGGCTTCAATTTGTTTAGAAGTCATGCGGGCCAGTGGATCCACTTCTTCGGAGAGCATGTTCCCTTCGGTATCCAGCACGGTAATATTTTTGGGATCAAGCCCTTCAACACTGCTGGCCACCAAATGTTGAATGGCTTCTACCTGCTCTTGTTCCAGTTTCATGCGCGGTCGCAGTTTGAGCAAAATGGATGCGGTGGCCTGTTTTTGCTGGTCGGTGAACAAGCTGGGTTTGGGCATGACCACATGCAACCGCACGTCTTCTACCTGTTCGAGTTGCTGGATGGTCTTTTTTAATTCGCCTTCAAGGGCTTGTTGCATTTTGACCTGTTGCAAAAAATCGGTAATGCCCAGAGGCACATCGTCGAATACTTCATATCCAATGTATCCGGTTTTGGGATAACCTTCTGCCGCCAGCATATTGCGCAGTTTCAAAAGATCGTCGTCGGGAACCAGAATGAGAGAACCGTCTGCGCCGAGTTTAAAATCCTGATTCATTTCGCGCAGGCGATTGGCGATTTCACCAGCCTCTTTCATATCAATTTCGGTATAAAGCGGTCGATAAACGAGGTTTTCTTTACCACCTCCCGAAGAAGACATCACAATAATGGCGATGATCAGGATGCCAACACCTGCACCGGCTCCAATTTTTGCATTACGGCTCAGGCCGTTGAACATTTCGCGGGCTTTTTCCAAATAGGCCCGAAAGGCATCCATGATTTTTGATTCTCCTGTTTTTGCGTTTGCACGTTAAGACGTTCCAACGTTTTTTATACCTGAATGCGCATAATTTCCTGAAAGGCTTCTTGTGTGCGATTGCGGATTTCAATTAGCAAATCAAGCGCCAAACCTGCTTCCTGCACTGCAACCATCACCTGATGCACGTCGGAAATCTCTCCTGCGGCAAATGCATCGATGGTTTTGCCTGAGCGAATCTGGTGTGCATTTACATCTGAGACAAGACCTTTGACCATGTCCATAAAATTTGAACCAGCAGGCTGTGCCCCTGGTGCCGCAATTTCTGATGGACTGCTGCGATCGAGGCGTTGAGACACACCCTGTTCGAGCTGGCGGAAAGAATTTCCCGCTGTCCCCTGAGATGCGGCAGATATGATGCTGGTGATGGGCATGGGTCACTCTTGAGAATTGTCGAGCAGACGCTTGACGCGAATCACATTGGGAATATAGTGCCGGGTTTGACTGGGCAATCGCTTGCGTTTAACGGCTTCAGGGCCTGCATTGTAGGCCCACAATGCCAGATCCAGGG
>CAXNEV010000217.1:0-6477 GCA_964200925.1 Candidatus Latescibacterota bacterium
AACGCCTTCAACGATAGACTCGGGTGAAAGCCAATCTGCTACATAATCGACAAACCCCAGTATGGAACAAGCCATGAGAATGAGCAACAGGTGTTTCCAGAAGCCATACCGCTCAACGGCTTTGCGACTTTCAACATAGGCTTCATCAAGGCGCATGCCACGATCTGCGGCCAAAAGATACATGTAAAAACATTTGACCACCAATACCAGACCGGGTAAAAACATAAAAACAAAAGCAATAACCGGAGCCAACATCACAATGTTTTTTTCTGTGATAAAGCGCGTAATATCTTCCGAACCAAAAATAATAATGGATCCCGGGTTATCTTGCATAATCTTGTGGTGAACAACCTTGAGGATATCGGTAAATTTTTCACTGCTCAAAATAATGGGTACCAAGACAATGGCAATGCCAAAAATAAAAAAGAGCAAAATAAAAATGGTAATGAAAAAAAACCGAATAAAGCGAGACATCTGTCCAAATAAATCACGCAGACGGGGTTTTTCATGTTGCAAAGTGCGCAACACCATGACGGAAAGACCGGCATAGAGGCTTCCCGTAAACAAGGTGAGCGAAATGAGGCTTAAAAATGTAGCCAGAAGCGATCCCAAAAATAAAATGGGGATGTGGCTGGCCCACACAGAGAAGGCGTCTTTGAGGCATCGGCTGATGCGCAGATTGGCACGAACGGGAATATCCAAGGCCATAGGATTTTGGGTTTTTGAAAAGGACCAAAAACAAAGGCTCCGCCCCCTTGCGCGTAAGGGCGACGGAGCGTTAATGGTTGTAAGATAGGGGTTTCCATTTCAAATGGCAAGCATTGTCACAGTTTTTCTTTGTTTAAATGATATTTTCGATAGAGGTGGCGGAATTGATCATAGCTGAGTTTGAGCTGGTCGGCTGCATCGCGCTGGTTCCAATCGTTTTCGTTTAAAGTGCGGCGCAACAGGCCCAATTCAAAAGCGCGAATTTGAGCGTCAAACCCTTCTCCGGTATCACCGGGCCAGGAAGTTTGTTGAGAAATTTCAAATGGCAGATCACCAGGTTCCAGGTTTGTGCCCTGAGCCACACAAACAGCGCGTTCAACCGCAAATTTGAGTTCGCGCACATTGCCCGGCCAACGATAGGCCAGCAAAAGCGCCATGGCGGTTTTGGAAAAAGGTTTCGTTTTGAGCCCCGGTACTTCCTGTACCATTTGTGCCACAAAAAAATCGGCCAATGCCGGAATGTCTTCGCGGCGTTCGCGCAAGGGAGGAAGGCGAATGACTTCAAATCTCAATCGATCGTAAAGATCTTGGCGGAAACGCCCTGCGGCAATTTCTTTTTCCAAATGGGCGTTGGTAGCGGCAATCACGCGCACATTCACTGAAATGGGCGTGGCACTGCCCACGCGTTGCACTTCTTGATATTCAATCGCGCGCAACACATTCTGCTGAAACTCCGGGGTGGTGTTGCCTATTTCATCAAGAAAAATGGTGCCCCCATTGGCAGCTTCAAATTTGCCGGTACGCGCTTCTGAAGCCCCTGTGAAAGCGCCTTTTTCATGGCCAAACAACTCGCTTTCGAGCAATTGATCAGACAATGCAGCACAATTGACTTTCACAAAAGGGCGGTCTTTACGCACGCCGTCATAATGCATGGCCGCAGCGACGAGTTCTTTGCCAGTACCGGGTTCGCCAAGAATGAGTGCCGGGCGGGGAATGGAGGCAATGGCGCGCGCTTGATTCAGAACGTGTTGTATCAGAGGGCTGGATCCAATAACGCGGTAGCGTTTGCCAAATTCATCGCGATAAAATTGATTTTCCCGATCGAGATCTTCCACTTCAGCTCGAAGCTCGGCATTTTCACGCAAAGCCCGGCGCATGCGGTCGAGTTTTTCAAGGCTGAGTTCAATTTTGTCTTCGATATAAAAATCTTTTTCGATAAAATCGGTTGCACCCAAACGCAAAGCAGCCACAGCGGTATCCACAGTACCCTGCCCGGTGAGCATAATGACAGGCAAATCCGGAGAAACTTCGAGCATTTGAGGTAAAACCTCAAGCCCATTGGGTTCACCAGGGCCAAAGTCGAGATCTAAAATGACCAGTGCAATGTCATGAGTATGTTTCTTGAGATAGGCCAATGCTTCTCGACCGGTTGAAAAAGCCTGCACTTTGCGGTTGTTGTCTTGCAGGCTTCGAATCAACATGTCGAGAACTTCAATTTGATCGTCGGCAACAATGATTTGTGTGCTCATGGTACATGCATGTCTTTTGTGAGATTTGAAAATGTGATTTTTAATGGACTCACGACCTTTATGATGGAATTAATTCTTCAGCTATGGGATCGCGCGAGGCATCGGGCACACTGCGTTGCAATCCAATGCTATCTTCTTCGGGTGACACCTCAAAATCAACAGGCAGATCAATGCGGAAAACAGCCCCTGTACCCAGTTGGCTAATCACGCGCAAGGTGCCGCGATGAGCCGTTGCAATGCGCGAACAAATGCTTAGGCCATAACCATTGCCCTGTTCTCGTGTGGAATATCCGGGGTCAAAAATGCGGGTTTGCAATTCTTCGGGTATGCCAGGGCCATTGTCTTCTACTTCAATAAAAACGGAATTGCGCTCCTGATCTGATCCAACCTGAACCGAAATTCGTCCATTTGGCGCAACCGCTTCAATGGCATTGATAACCAGATTGGTGACTGCTTCATGCAACATTCCTGCATCGGCTTTAATTTGTGGCACATGAGATTCGGCGACAAATGTCAGTGTTTTCTCCCCAGCGCGAGGCATCAAAGCCTGAATGGCTTTTTGTATCAATTGCGGTATGTCAACCAGCGTGGGATTCATGGGATTCTGTTTCATGGAGCGCAAATACGCGACCCATTGATTGTAAATCTGTTCTTGTTCATGAGAAATGTCTCGCAAATCATCCAGATTGGGAACTTCAGGTGGCATAATTCGCAACACGCGCCGCAACCGACTCCCTGCAAGCCCCATCAGATTTTTAATGCGATGGCCATGTGTATAGAGGCTTTCGTAAACCTGGGCGCGTCCCAAATTGATCAGTTCAAGCGATATGCGCGACAAAATGGTTGGGGCTTTGATGCCAAATTCGTCGGTGATATTGGCAAATTCGGTTTCCATTTGAGTGGGGCTCATATGGTAAAACAGCAATCGGGCCAAATTGCCATAAGGCAGCATGTAATCAGGTTCAAGTTGAATGGCGATTTTAAATGCCCCCAATGCAGGAATAATTTGCCCGGACTGCATTAATAAAACCCCTAAATTATTGTGGCCAGGGGCAAAAAGGGGATCAACCGTTAATCCCCGCCGGTAGATGGCAATGGCTCTGCGGGTACTTTCGGGAAAATCATCAAGCAAACTGGCCAGCAGAAAACAAACGCGTTCCAGATGAGGAAATTCGGCCCCTTTATCACAGGCGTGAACAATGGTTTCGAGTTGCTCAACAGTTTGTTTGCTATCTTTTGAACCGGGTGGTGCTTCTCTGGCAAGCAAGAGCGCCAATTGAAACCGCGCATGAAGATTTTGATCATCGCATGCCATTGCGCGCATAAAAGCCTGTTTTGCATCGTTTGGCTGTTGCAGTTTGAGGGCGCACAATCCCCATTGATAATGAAAATCAGTGCGTTTGGGTTCTTGTTCAATACAAATGGCAAAAAAATCCTGTGCGATCTGCCACTGATTATCGCGATAGGCCACAACGCCTAAATTATGACAGCTACGCACATCTTTGGGGTCAATTTCAAGTGCCTGTTCGTAAGCAAACCTCGCATCTTGCAGGCGATTTTCACGCAAGGCTTCATCCCCTGTCTGGGTGTGCTGCCGGGCATGTTCGTTGGTCGATTCTGGCAGTTCAGATGCCGGATCTATGTTATCGGATGGGCGCTGGATGATATGTGCGCTTCGCTGGATATCAGGCATGACAAACCCCTCCGCCTTTTCTGTATCTGGTATTAAAACAGCAGGCAAAGTTGACAAAAGCACAAAACAATCAATCGGGAAATTTCAGGTGTGATTTTGATTCCAATTTGGTCGCATAACTGCTAAAAGGCAAATGTATTTTCACGCCCTATTACTCATCCGGGTTGCAGGCCAACTTTTCGGAATTCAACTTTGAGTTGTCGTCGCGCCCGGCACAACCATGTTTTGACTGTGCCAATAGGCACTTGCAGGGTATGGGTGATCTCTTCATACGACCAATCGAGCACATAACGAAGCCACATGACTTTGCGATAGCGTTCGGGCAGCGCTTCGATGCTTTTGCGTACCAATTCGGTGCGTTCTCGTTCTTGCAGGTCGCGCTCCGGGGTATCGTGAGCATCGCGCACAATGCCCGAAAGAACTTCGGGATCTTCAACTTCGCAGATCCAGTGTTGCCGGGTTTGCAAGGAACGCAGATGTGAACGATAGACATTGATGGCGATTTGTGTGAGCCATGTGGCAAAAGCCGCGTTGCCTTTAAACGTGTGAAGAGACCGAAAAGCACGCAAAAACGTGTTTTGAACCAGGTCTTCAAGAACATCGCGATCCATCACACGCGGAGCCAGAGTGCCGTAAATCTGGGTGTGATGTTTTTGATAAAGCACATCAAATGCACGTCGGTCACCTGCGAGAGATTGTTGAATTAACACATCATCTGATAACATTATTATTCTCCATTGTAAAATGGAATTTTCTAAAAGATAATTATTTTCACATAAAGATAAAAATATTTTAAATATTGTTAATCGGATTCTCGCACCAGCAACCGATATCCAATGCCAACACAACCCAGTGCAATGGCCAATTTGACCAAAAGAAAAACCAGTCCAAAAATATTTCCAATGAGTGGGAACAAAGTGCTTAATGCAATCCCGCCACCCACGACGATCAGCACGATTCCAATCAACTTTGTAAGCATAACGATCCTTTCTTTAAACACAAACCCGATCTTTGTGTTACTTTTCAGGTGGTTTCCGTTTTGGCCGATTGACCCTGGTATTCAATCCGGCCCAATTTTTCGTCGAGGGCGATCACAATGCTCTGAATGTCGGTGAGGCGTTTTTCAAGATGGGTAAGGTGTTCTGTTGCAGCAGAACTGGATTCTTTTGCCCCTTTGGGTTTGTCAAAAGCACCCGTTGCCATAATGAGAACAAACAAGATACCCCACACACAAATCAGAAGAAACCCGCCCCCAAATTCGGGCCTGTCGTGAATGTAGTGAATCGTGCCGCCTGCCAGGATAATCATGCAGACACAAATGGCAAGTTGAAACAAAACGCGCATTGGGATTCCCTCCCTTTGAAATACCAAAATGATTTTGTATGTTTTTTAAATAACAGGGTGTTATGTGCTGCGTTTGAAACGGCGATCCAATCGGTCATCAATAGAGAGCAAGATTTCTTGCAGATCGTTGACACGCTGTTCAAATGCCTGAATGCGTATGTCGATGTTTTCAGGGGCGCTTGCTTTTTGAAATGAAAATTTGTCTTTCAGGATGTCTTTCAGGATGTGATTGCCATGCGTCGTAAAGAAAATGAATCCGGCAGTAACTGCCATTAATCCAAAAATTACGGCAATGGATTTGATAACTCTTGAAAACTTATCACTTCTGGATACTCTGTCCATTTTGGGAACAGCAGGCCCTTTAACCCTGGTCTTGGCATTTGTCAGACCGGCCTCTTTCATCTGTTTGATGTATTCTGGCGTAACACCCGTGGAGTGGAATTGAATAATGTCGTGGGTGGAGATGTCCTTATACCCGAGTTCTTTGATTTGTTTGATGTATTCGGGTTTCACGCCAACGCTGTGAAATTGAATGATGTCATGCGCAGAGATATTTTTGAAACCCAATTCTCGAATTTGCTGTACATATTCCGGTGTGACACCCACAGATGAAAGCGTGGTGATGTCATGTGCAGAAAGATTCAATTCCTTAGATTGGGCGTGAGTGGCAGAAACCAGGCAAAACACCCCAAATAGAAACGTTAAAATTTTATGGGCTGTATACATGGGGAAACCTCGTTTTAGGCAAAGTCGCGGATTGGTGTTTTGGGGCTGTTTAATCGGTCGTAAGGTTGCCGTTTTAACTGATCATCAATGGAAATGACAATGTCCTGTATGTCTGTCAGGCGGGTCTCAATGGCCGCAATGCGAGCCTCGAACATGTCCAGCTTGTTTATTTGCACATGATTGTTTTTCCATTTGGCTTTGGTTCGTGTAACGATATAATAAGATGTCGTGGAAGCCAAAATGATCAAAACTGTGCCGATGAACAATATCTCAAAAATAGCGACTGGCATAACAAAGGCTCTCCTATAAAGCGTTATAGATGGTGCGGGGCCGGTCGAGCTTTTCGTCGATGGCAATCATCACGTCCTGAATATCGGTAAGACGGCGATCCAGTTCGTCAATGCGCTCAGAAAGACGGGCTTCGGCATCGCGTGAAACACTGCGTTTGCCGCGATGTTCAACATGTTTACAAAATGC
>CAXNEV010000218.1:0-6460 GCA_964200925.1 Candidatus Latescibacterota bacterium
ACATGATCCCACCCATTGGGTTTGTGATAAACCGAGTGGAGCAACAGGCCCTGGTGAGACTCGTCTTGCGATAAATATGGAGCATCAAACAGGGTGTTTGACACGGTTAATGCCGCCTTTATATAACGCTCACCTTCAGATCCCAAATACTTGCCCAAACGGTATAAACCCTGCGCAGTAATGGCTGCGGCAGAACTGTCTACAGGTTCATAATCATTATAAGGATCGGCGGGTTTTGAAGCATAATCGCCCAGGTGAACCAAACCGGGTGCCCCCGTATCCCAAAAGGGAATGCCATCTGAAGAAGTGGCCTGGTCTTTATAAAAATCGGCTGTGGCCATCGCTGCTTTTTTTAACCACACCACAATATTTTCGCGCCCGCCATATTGATCGAGGGCATCATCTGGCAAATGGTGAAGGTATTCGAGCAACTCGGCATAACCCGTGATCACCCAGGCCAATCCACGCGTCCAGGTTGAAAAGGGCGAATACCCTTGCTGTGTGCTTGGACAGCGGTAATTGCCATCTTTCACATTAAAAATCGACTCATGCACGACCCGGCCTTTTACATCATACGCATCGCGGCCTTCGCCATAATACACATTAAAACGGGCCGTAGTTTCGGCATGGTGAATGAGGCGTTCAAGCAACGAAATGGCCCGGTCGTTTTCGCCCATCAAAACATGCCCCAAATCATGGGCCACGGCCAGTGCCCGACAGGTGCGAATGGTATCGGAAAACAGCGAATGCGGCCCATTGAAGGAATGGATATACCCTTTGCCATCTCGAATGTTTGTCCAGCGGGCTGCCTGAACTGCGCCCGATGCTTTCAACGCAAATTCATAAAAATGGCGTTCCCACTCGTTTTCGGGCAACACCCCTTCGCGCATGAGCCGCCGCAAATTGCCATAGGTTGACACATTGTTAAACCCGTGGTCGTGCACGCCAATGTGGGTCACATGAGAGGCCATCTTTTCTATCGTGCCTTTGCGCCCAATCGACAAAAACTCATGGTCATGTGTGGCTTCAAATTGCAAAATGGCACACCCAAACTGAAAACCCTGCGTCCATTCGGTCCATCCCCGGGTGGTGTATTTGCCTCCAACCGTAAAAACAGGGGTTCCCCGGCTGGCATCCCAGGTGTTGTGAATGCTGCGAATCTTTTTGCCAGATAATTCAAAAAAGTGATCGAGTTTTTTGCTCAAATCACTGGTCTTCAAAGAAGTCTGAACCCGCATCGCCACCTCCGATTAAAATGCCCTTGTTTTGCATCAAAAGGATGTTTTCAAAATACCACACACCCAATATAAAAGCAACTTGTGTTCAAAGCCCTTAAAAAGTTACAAAACCCGATTTGTCCCTCTGGATAACCGAAGGTGATGAAACCCTTGAAATCAGAGCTCGTTTTTTCTATCTTTTTCCACCTTCAGGAGGGGTTATGATCGACGTGATCGACGTTTCCAAATGGTATGGGTCTGCAAAAGCCGTTGAAAACATCACCTTTTCGCTTAAACCCGGTGAAATTGTGGGATTTGTGGGGCCCAATGGCGCAGGAAAAAGCACGGTGCTCAAAATGCTGTCAACCTATCTGTTTCCCACAACTGGCTCCATTGTGGTTGACGGATTAGACGTGGTGCAACACCCGCTGTCTGTGCGCCGAAAAATGGGCTATCTGTCGGGCGACACGCCGCTTTATCAAGCCATGCGCGTGGATAAATTTTTGCGCTTTTGTGGCAAAGCCCGGGGGTTGCAGGGTGCTGTGTTGAAAAAAAACCTCGATTGGGTGGTGGATATCTGCGGGTTATCGGAACATTTTCACAAACGCATTAACCAGTGTTCCACGGGTTTTCGCCAGCGCATCGGTTTGGGCAGTGCTCTCATTCACGACCCTCCCATAGTGTTGCTCGATGAACCCACACACGGATTTGATCCGTTGCAGGTGCTCGCATTTCGCGATTTGTTGCGCAGTTTGAGACCCAATCGTGTCATTTTGTTTTCCAGCCACATTATTCACGAAGTGTCGGCTTTAAGCGATCGGGTGCTCATGATCAATCAGGGTCGGCTGCTGGCCGATGGCCATATTCAAACACTGGCCAAACAAACGGGCCAGCCCGACAACCTCGAAGCCATTTTTACCCATCTGGTCAGACAGTCCAACCGGGAGATGGCCCATGCCTGAAATGGCCGATCGTTTAACTTCTGCCGAATATCTGCGGGGCATCGGCGTCATTTTTGACCGAGAATTCGGGGCCTATTTTGACGCCCCGGTTGCCTATGTTTATGCCTCGGTATTTCTGGTGCTGTCTTGTGCCACATTTATGAATGCCTTTTTCCTCAATGGCGTGCTCGAAATATCCCCTTATTTTGACGTGCTGCCCTTTTTGCTCATTCCCTTTGTTCCAGCCATGACCATGTCGGCTTGGGCCGAAGAGCGCACGCAGCACACCTTTGAACTGTTGATGACCCTGCCGCTGTTATCGCACCAGATTGTGCTGGGGAAATTTGCGGCGGCCTTCTGCTTTTACCTCATTGTCCTTTTGGGCACATTGCCCATCCCGATCATGCTGTTTTATCTTGGCAATCCCGATTGGGGGCTCGTTTTTTCCAGTTATCTGGGGGCCATTTTTCTCGGCGGTTTTTTTCTGTCATTTGGCCTGTTTGCCTCTGGTCTCACCCGCGACCAGATTGTGGCCTTTGTCCTGGCCGCGCTGTTGGGCTCTGTGTTTGTGCTCAGCGGCCATGAAAAAGTGGTTGAAGTTCTCGATGGCCTGTCGCCGTCTTATCAAATGGGCACTTTTTTGTATGAATCGCTGTCCATATCCCCGCACTACACCTTTTTTACAAGGGGAGTGCTGGATTTGTCAGCCATTTTGTACTTTGTGTTGATGAGTGCCTTTTTCCTTTTTATGAACGACCTTTCTCTCAAGCGCAGCAAATTCTGATGTCCCTTCGCCGCGAACACCTCTTTATTGGGCAATGCGCTCTGTTATTTGTGTTGTGTTTGGCCTTCATTTTGCAATTGGGCCGTTTGTTTGCTAACACAAACTGGGCGCGTTTGTCCCTTTCTCAGCGCAACACCCATCAGCTTTTGCCCGAAACACAATCCTTTTTATCCCATCTGCCCACCTCGTTGTCACTCACCTATTTTGCAACGCCCAAACAAAATATGCCCACCCATCTCAAAGGGGTGGAAGATCCCGTTTGTGATTTGCTTCAAGCCTTTAAAAACCATGCCCCCGACAAAGTTGATTATCGCATCATTGATCCTGATTTGAGCGGCAAAGGCGGGCTTTTTTATGCGGCCCGCAAAAAAGTATCGCCCTTTAGTGTACGCGATATTTTGCATGACGAACGCAGCGAGCGCAACGTGTGGTCATCGCTGGTGGTGGCAACTGGTGATAGACCCGAAATTTTGATTCAAAAAATGACCCCCGACGACATTCACCTGCTTGAAAAGTTCATTCTTTCCAATTTAAAAGCCCAGCAACATACGCCCAAACCCATTATTGCCATTTCGGCCCCACCATATTTTTCGCTGTTCAGAAACCACGTCAAACAATATGGCGAAGTGATCGACATCGATTTGAACAAAACCCACAAAATTCCCGAACGGGCCGATGTGCTCTTTTATTTTGACCCGCAAATGGTCAATCAAGCCCACATCAAATCGATCCAACAGTTCATGGATCGGGGGCGAACCGTTGTTTTGGCAGGAAGCACTTATGGCATAGACTATGCCCATGCGGGCCAGATGCAATATCATGCCTATTCCTCAGGAACAGGTTGGGCAACCCTGCTTGCGCCTTTTGGCATTTCACCGCAGCCCGATCTGTTGATGGACACCAACAATGGCCCCATTTTTTTCCGAGATAATAACGGGGGTATCCACCAGGTTGACGCGCCATTTCACCTGCGTCTGATGCCTGGATTTTACGACCTGAAAGGATTTCTCTCTCCGGCCCGTGGTGCGTTGAACTTTGTATCTGCCTCCCCGTTGGAAATCCATCCGCGCAAATTGTCAGAAGCGGGTTTTTCAGTGGATATTCTGGGCACAACCACAGAAAACTCCTATGTTCAACCCATTCCAACAGAGCCTTTTACAAATAATCATTTAAATGACAACCTGAAGGTTGGAAAACAAAATCTCATGTTGCGCCTGTTCACCGATTCCATGTGGAAAGGCGACCTGATTGTGCTGGCCAGTGCCAGCCCGTTTCGCGACGGCATTTTCAACCAACCCAATTTTGCGCACCGCGTGTTTTTACAAACGTTCATGCGCACCTTCACCGAAAACACCCGGATCGTGCGCGGTCGTGTTGACCGACCAGAACCCATTCCGCTGCCAGAATTGGGCAATGCCGCGCGGGTATTCTGGCGAATCGCAGTTGTTTTTCTCGTGCCAACCCTGCTCATTATGTTTGGAGCGCACCGCTATTTTTCAGGAGGCGGTTCAGGCCTTGCCCTGCGCAACATGGGCAGATTGCCCGTGCAGGTGGGCCTTGCCGTTGTGTTTTTGTTTGTGGCCTCGCGCCTGTGGACACACCGGCTTGCCCAATTGGCCGATTTCACCGAAGAAAATGTGCATACCCTGTTGCCCATTACACGCCAGGTTTTGTCTGGAAACACACTGAAAGCCGATCTGATACTGCCTGTCCGGGCAAATTTGCCTGCCCGGTTAAAACACGTTGAAACCACCATTACCGAGCGCCTCGCCGATCTGACCATTTCCTATACCCTGCGCCGGCCCGAACACTTATCCTCACAGGACCGCGCCAGATTAACAGCTCTGGGGTTGCGGCCTTTTGACGTACAAACCGTTCGCCACGACGACAGAATTTCCGAGTCGATCATCAGTGGTCTGCTGTTGCACCAGCAAGACAAAACCACCGCGATTCCCCGATTGGACAATTTCACGGTTGATCACCTCGAATTTTTGCTCACCTCGGCCCAAAAACGCCTCACTACCGGGCACATAAGCCATGTTGCCCTCATTTCTGAACCCCCTCGATTATCCCCTGCCGAAGCGTTTGAATACCAGCAACAGGGGCTTTCGCCACCCAAAGGGGCCGATGTATTTAGCCAACTCCAAATGCTGTTGCGCAATTATGGTTACCATGTGACCTATGTCAATCCGCAATCCAAAAATCTGCCCACCAACACAGACCTTGTCATCTGGATGCAACCCCGGCGCGATGCCGGGCACATGACCCATTTGGTGAGTCGGTATCTTTCTGGGGGCGGACGGGTGCTGGTGGCCCTGCAACATTATAACATTCAGCAACGCCAATATCGCGGCGGCGGATTTCAAACGGTGTATTGGCCGCAACCTCAGTACCAGGATTTTAATGCCTACCTGTCGCCCCTCGGTCTGGAACAGATCCAGGAAGTGTTAATGGATCGCACACGCGCCAGGCTCAGTTTGGAAACGCAGATCAACCGTTTGGCGGTGCGCGAATTTGAATCTCAAGAAGTGGCCCTGCCCTTTTTGATCCGGGCTGTTTCCCCCAATTTTAATCATCAGTCTCCCATTACAAAACACCTCGGAGATCAGTTGTTTATCTGGGGCAACCGCTTTTCCATCCAGACCGACCGTTTGCACAACCACAAATTGACCGCCACCCCGCTGATTTCAACATCCAACCTCGCCTGGGCTTATGTCTGGTCGGGTGGCTGGCTACCGGAATCGGCCTTTGTGCCCGATTCCCTGCTTATTGGACATCAGCCCTTATCTGTTCTGGTCGAAGGGGCATTCCCCGTTTTTACACCGGCCGATTCCGTACAACGCACCCCGTTATTGCACCACCTTCAGCCCAACCCGTTGGGGCAACTGCTGCTTGTGGGCAGTTCGGAAATGTTTAAAAACGAACACCTCTATGCCCCGGAATTTCAACACGAACAATTTTTGCTCAATGCCGTTGCCTTTTTAACTGGTGGCCCAGATATGGCCGAGCTTCAATCCCGGCGGAAAATTGCGCGGGGATTTCCTTATCTGCCTGCAGACGACAAAATCCTCTATCGCATTTTTGTCGTTGGTTTTGGCCCTTTTATGATCCTTCTTTACGGGCTGTTGCGAACCATTCGGCAACGCCGGATCTATTCATTATGAACCGTCTGATCATAATTGCCGCGCTATTATTGGCCTGTCTGTTGACTACTCAGTACGTGCTCAACAACCGCCGCGAGTCTCAACGCAAACTCACTTCCTCATTGCGGCAACTGCCCGATAACTCAGGACACAAGACCAGTTCGATCCGCCAACTGCGTTTGGCATTTGGCGACACCATCTATCAATATGCCTTCACCGATACATGGCGTTATCCGGCCTATCACAATGCTTTTGTGCATGCCGATCTCATGAAGCGCTTTATTGAAGGCGTGCTCGAAAGTGATGGCACCATCGTTGAAACAGATCGATTCAGAGCATCCTATTACGGGATCGACACCCCCAACATGCTGGTCG
>CAXNEV010000219.1:0-6452 GCA_964200925.1 Candidatus Latescibacterota bacterium
GGCCTATAAATCCAGCGGTATGGGTCTGCACGGGTTTCAGTCGCATTTGCACGACAAAAATGAGCTGGCCAAAGATATTGCCATTTATTACGCGATGGTCAGCTTAATGGACAAACAAATTGGTCAGATTCTCGACAAACTCGATGCACTTGGATTATCGGAAAACACCCTCGTGGTTTTTTCCTCCGACCACGGCCACTTTTTTGGCCAACATGGCCTGATTGCCAAAGGCGCATTCCATTACGAAGACATGGTGCGCGTACCCTTTATTGTGCGCCAACCTGGCAAAGTGCCTGCCGGAAAACAATCTGCGGCGCTGCAATCCCTCGTTGATCTGGCCCCGTCTTTTCTTGGTGCGGCAGGCATTCCCACTCCGCACGGCATGACCGGACAGGATCAATCTGTTGTCTGGTATGGCAAAAAAGAAAGGGTGCGCGATCACGTTATTGTCGAAAATCACCACGACCCTTTAACGCTACATGTAAAAACCTATATCGACGAACGGTATAAACTCACGGTATATTATAATCAGGATTATGGCGAACTGTTCGACTTGGAAAACGATCCGGGCGAAATCAACAATCTCTGGAACAGTCCAAACAGCCAGAATCTCAAAACAGAACTCACCCGCAAATTGCTTTTTGCCGAAATGTACAAAGAATCATTGCCGATGCCGCGCGTTTGGGGGGCGTAACAAAGTCGAAAGTCATGGGTCAGAAAGCGAAATACAAAAACAGTGCGGAGTGCAGTAGATACGACCCGGCGAACCGTCCGAACAATACAGGGTTTTCGAGATAGGTGGATTGAGGGTTGTTTTTTGCTTTTGGGAACGGAAAACGAGAGTGGGTAGTTATTTGGGATTTGAGGCAGGGAAATAGACAGGCACTTTGCACCAGGTGGGGTGGAAAGTGCCTGTACTTCGCACTGGAGGTGTGTGATGGCAGGAGGAAATCATGCCGATTGATTTTGACGTCAAACGCTGGGAAAAAATCAAAGACGATGCCAGACGCTGGTGGACGGGCGATTTAAAGCGTCCATTGATTCACCTGCGCTTATATGGGGCCGATCCGGGCCGGCCTGAACCGGCGCTGTCAAAAATGCCCCGCACGGCCTCATACGGATTTGCCGTTTCGACCCATGCCATTGTCGATCGCTGGGATTACGATCTGTCGTGTATCACATACCTCGGCGATGCTTTTCCGGCCATTATCCCCGATTTTGGTCCCGGTGTGATTGCGGCTTTTATGGGGGGCAAAACCGTTGTGGCTTATGACACCGTCTGGTTTCAGCCGCAAACCGACACGCCGATTAATCAGTTGACGTTTCAACCCGATGTGCAAAACCCCTGGTTTTTGCACGTCAAAGAACTCATGATGTGTGGGCTTGAGCGCTGGCAAGGCCAGGTGCAACTGGGCATGACCGATCTGGGCGGTAACTTGGATATTCTTTCTTCCTTTCGACCGGGAGAAAAACTCCTGCTCGACCTGTACGACGATCCCGAACACGTCAAAAAGCGCACCTGGGACGCACATAAAGCCTGGTGGTTTTATTTTGATGCGTTTAATGCGGTCTTACAACCCGTCAACCCCGGTTATACGGCCTGGACGCCAATTTTTTCGGAAGATCCTTATTATATGCTTCAATGTGATTTCTGTTTTATGATTGGCCCAGATATGTTTGATGCGTTTGTCAAACCCGAACTGTCAGCTTCGTGCAAACGGTTAACCAATCCGTTTTACCACCTCGATGGCCCCGGCCAGTTGCCCCATCTGGATTCTTTGTTAACCATTCCAGAACTCAAGGGTGTGCAATGGGTACCCGGTTCGGGCCAGCCCGATGTGACACACTGGGCGCATGTGTATCGCAAAATTCGAGATGCTGGAAAATTCATCCAGTTTTTTGGCACTATGGCCACATTTGAATCCGTTGTGGCGCAACTGGGCTCTGCCGAAGGCATTGTTTTTTTGGGCACCGAACCCATTTCCCGCGAGGCCGAAGTCATTTCCTTCCTCAAAAAATACGGTGCCGCATAAACATATCCTGCGGGTTCATTCAGAAATAACGTTGCAATTTGTGACAAATCGGCGAATCGTCTATTTGAAATAAAAACCGAAAAGTAATTTTCAGACAGACCCTATGTTCTCGCTCTCTTTTCTTGAAAGGATTATTCAATGCCCTATATCTGGCATGCCCAAACGCTTGAAACCCACCGCGCCCACGCCCTCAATGGCCAACTGTCACCTGCGCTGGTTGCCTTGCGAGAACAGGCCGCCGAGGCCCTGTCTTTTGCTCCGGTATCGGTTATCGACAAAGACCTAATGCCCCCCAGCGGTGACAAACACGACTATATGAGCGTGGGGCCATACTGGTGGCCCGATCCCAACAAACCCGATGGGTTGCCCTATATTCGGCGCGACGGGGTTGTCAATCCCGACCGCCACAAATACGACAATGCCCGGCTGGACCCCATGTGTGGCCATGTGGTTTTTTTATCGCTGGCCAGTTCTCTCTTCAACAGCGATATGTATGCCCAGCATGCGGCCAAACTTTTGCGCGTCTGGTTTCTCGATACGGCCACGCGCATGAATCCCAATCTCGAATTTGGCCAGGCCATTCCGGGTATATGCGATGGGCGCGGTGTTGGCATTATTGACACGGCTGGTAGTTTTACACGGTTGGTTGATGCGCTTGTATTGCTTGAAACATCCAGTGCCTGCACAACAACCGATCAACCCGGCATGAAAACCTGGATGCGCGATTATTTAACGTGGTTGCTCGAAAGCAAAAAGGGCAAAGACGAAGCCGCCGCATCAAACAATCATGCCACTTATTTTGATATGCAGGCCATTGCCCTTGCGCTTTATACCAATCAGCCCAACTTGGCCAAAACGCTTGCTCAGGCCGTGACCGAAAAGCGTATTGCCACCCAAATTGAACCCGATGGCGCCCAACCCCATGAACTGGCCCGCACCCAATCGCGCGGTTACAGTTTGATGAATACCACAGGTTTTGTCAATCTGGCCATTTTGTCCAAACATGTTCAGGTAGATCTGTGGGCCTATCAAACCCGCGATGGCCGAAACATTCACAAAGCTGTGCGGTGGTTTATTCCCTATATTCGCAATCAAAAACCCTGGACATGGCAACAGCTTAGCGAGTTTAAAAATGCCTCTTATATGCCCCTGTTTCGACAGGTTGTGGCACAAACGGATGAGGCAGATTACAAACAGGTGCTTTCAGAACTGCCATCGAACGAGGCCCATACCATCAATCTGACCTGTCCATAAACAAAGTGCCATTCTTGCACAAACGAAAAAAGGCGCTCCGTTGAGCGCCTTTTTTCGTTTGTCACGACTCTTTTTCTATGACCGTGCCTTCTTTTTTGACCCGATCATACATCTTTTTAAATTTCTTCGATCCATCGTCTTCCCACCGGTCGTAATCAATGCCGCGCATGGCCCCTTCTTCAAATCCGGTTATCCGTTCCACTCTGGGATCACCCAGGGTATAAACTTTGTGGCCACTTGGCAATTGCAACACCCCAATGACGTTGATTTTGGGAAGATGCGCACGTTTGGCCGCTGCTTTTAACTTTTTTTCATCCACATCAATGCCCAGTCCCGGTTTTTCGGGCACGCGCGAAAAACCGTCTATCACTGCAATCTTTTCTGTGGTAATGTCGTCTTCATACTGATCGTCCAGTGTCACAATATGCGCCGATGCGGTGGGCAACACCGCGGCCTGATGCAGCGTAAAAGCCTTCATCAACATATTGCCCGACTGCTGAATCAGGGCCTGAATATTCGCTTTGCCATAGGCAAATCCCGCTTGCAAGGTTTCGCCTATGCGCCCGCCAATCATGTAAATATCGGCCACACCGTTAATTACTTCCTGCATGCCGCCCAGTTGGGGCACATGCATAATAATGGGGATCTGCGTTTTCTGGCGCAAGGAGCGCCATCCATCAATGTCCCACCAGTACAACGGGTCTTCAATAAATCCGACAATGGGATAATGGCGTTCCAATTGGGCCACAATGGGCAGCATTGTGCCCATTGTTCGGTTGTGATTAAAGTCCCAGTGCAATTTAAACCCGTCGGGGGCCACATCGGCTGCGGCTTTTGTTTGTTCAATCACATCCCACTTGGCATCGGAGTGCATTTTGAAAATGCGATAGCCCTGATGGGCTGCCCGCTGAATTTCCTGCGCAAAAACATCGGGGGCACACGGTCTGGTCCAGGCCGCTACGGGAACGGCATCGCGCACTTTTTGACCCATGAGTTTATACGCGGGCACTTCCAGATATTTGCCCATCACATCGTAGAGGGCCATGCCAATGGCCATGTTAAAATTATTGTGCAAAAAATCAAATGGATTGCAGCCAATTAACGGCTCAATTTCCGATTCGGAAATCGTGGGGCGATCTTCATAATCGCCGTATCCCACCAGCCCATTATCTGTGTGAACTTTGACCACCACATGTTGATCAATGTCATACATGCGCGTGCGACCGGCAGAATTGTCGTAACGCTTGGCCAATGGCAGAACAATGGGAATTACTTCAATATTGGTAATTTTCATGTTTCTGCTCCTGTTTGGGATCGCGAATGAAATAACCTGAGCTTTCGGGAGAAGAGAGGAGAGAAACTTCTTCCTTCTTCGTAGCACGGTGATGGGTTATGATGAACGATTGCAAAGCTCATGTCAAGTACCAAAAATTGCCCGGTATTTGACCACAGGAAAAAACAAAGGCGCTTGTAAAACAGATACAATTCTTTTATTTTATGCCCAGCAAAAAATTGCTGTTATTCGCGGCATATAGTTTAGATATCAGAATAGGAGAATAAAGAACGATGCCCTGTATATTGCAAAAAGTATTCTGGTTCACGCACCTGTGCATTTTGATTTTGTTGTGTTTTTTAAACGCTGATCTTCAGGCCACAGAACTCATTTCCATTCAAATTGATGACCTGCCAAAAATTGACGGCAAAATAGACGATGCCGTCTGGCAACAGGCCATGGTTTGCGACCAGTTTATTACCCAGGAACCCCTCAATGGACAACCGGCCACAGAAAAGACTCTGGTTTATGCCGCATATCATACCGAGAGCCTTTTTTTTGCCTTTAGATGTTTTGACTCACAACCTGAGAAAATCACGGCATCACTGACCAAACGCGACAACATTGAAACCGAAGACAAAGTGGGCGTTTATCTCGACCTGCATCTCGACCAGCAATCGGCCATCGGTTTTTTGGTGAACCCACTGGGTGTGCAGGAAGACGTGATTGCCGACGCAACCTTTAATACCAAGGCCTCCGAAGATTTTGTGTGGTATGCGGCTGCAACCCGCGATGAACAGGGATATAGTGTTGAAATTCAAATTCCTCTCAAAAGCATACGCTACCCGGCTGGTGATGCGGTAACTATGGGCATTGCTTTTCGGCGGCGCATTGTGAGATTGTCTGAGTGGAGCAGTTATCCGCTGCTGTCGCGCGACAAAGGCACAGTTCTCAGCCAGTTTGCAACCATCACTTATCGCGGTCTGCCTGTTAGGCGCACTTTTGAAGTGTTGCCTTCGGCCACCTATGCGTATAGCGAAACACGCGGGTTGTCTCAAAATGATCCCAATATAGGCCTGACCACCAAAATTGGCCTTTCGTCGGCCTTTTTGCTGGATGCCACATTATATCCCGATTTTAACCAGGTTGAATCGGATGCATCGCAGGTTGAATTTAATGTCAGATCGGCTGTGATCTACGATGAAAAACGCCCTTTTTTTTTAGAGGGAACCGACCATTTTTTTATTTCTGGCGTGGGTGATTACAACAACAGCCATGTGCCGATTGTGATTCACACCCGAAAAATCATCGATCCGGTTGTGGGTCTCAAACTTACTGGAAGGCCAGGCAAGTCGCATGTGATTGCCGCCATTGCCGCCAGCGACCGATCGCCCAAAATACTGGAAGGGCAAACGCACAATGCCCAGTTTGGCATTGTGCGCTACAAAAAACTTTTAAATGATGACAGTTATGTTGGCGCTCTGGCT
Source organism: Candidatus Latescibacterota bacterium (assembly GCA_964200925.1). Lineage (GTDB taxonomy): Bacteria > Latescibacterota > UBA2968 > UBA2968 > UBA2968 > CAXNEV01. Next base: position 6,048 of record CAXNEV010000219.1, read on the forward strand.
ACCACCCGTGAATTGAGCCAGACTTACAGCCGCCTGATGGGCGCTGATGGGCGCTATCGCCTCACAAAAACAACCTCTTTTGAATTTGATGCGCTGCACACACGCATCAAAAACACAGGCCCGAGTTTACGGGGGTATTCTGCCGACCTTGTGTTTCGATATCACACCGATACGTATCAGGGTGATGCGTCATTTAATACCACCAGTGAGAATTTTGACCTTTCTACCGGTTTTGTCAATCGGCAGGGCATTCGATCTGTTAATGCGGGCATGGAACGCACGATTTATCTGCATTCCTCTTTTTTGGATACCATCAAACCCGCCTACTGGGGCCGTTTCAGCAAAGATTTGATTTATAATTTAAATGAAACATCGCACAAATTTTATCTGTCTTTCAACATGCCT
>CAXNEV010000220.1:0-6451 GCA_964200925.1 Candidatus Latescibacterota bacterium
CTGTTTTGGGTTTGGTTGGCGATTGTCGCTTGCCCTGATCGCCTGCCGTTAAATCCAGATCCAGCGCAATAGGCCCGGAAGGCCCTGTGCCTGCCGAAGTCGAAGTGGCCTGTGCAATCACCTGAACCGTCTGATCCAGCGCACCCGAAGCACTGGCCGTCACAGTTAGATTTCCTGCCGCGCCGCTGGTCAAGGTGGTGGTAACCACGCCGTTGACAGCCGTTGCAGAAGATCTGGCCAGTGTGCCCCCCGTTGTGCCAAATGATACACGGGTGCTGTTGTCCACACTTTGCAACACGCCGTTTAAATCTAAAATTTGCGCGGTAATGGTGGCACTTTCTTTGCCATTGGCAACAATAATGCTCGGTGAAACCGACAACCCGATGGCAATGTTGAGTTTCAAACTGCTAAGATTGCCTTTGGCATCTGATTTGAGCGAATCTGTTACCCCCAAAATATCGGTCATCACCGCCGACTTCACTGTCAGGCTGGTTTCTCCGCTAAATGACAAAACCTCAAATTCCAGCACGCCCAGAAGCCCATTGCCATCTGGTGCAACCTTTTCCGATGGGCCCAAAATTGCCGCAGTCAATGTGGCCGTGCCTGTGCCCACACGCCCGATAAAGGCACCCAGCCCCCCGTCTTTTTTTAAAATATTGGCCCCTTCTGCCGATGATTGTTCCTGCACAGATTTTAAAGCCAATTTTTCAGCGTCATAAGCCACCACAACTTCATAACCAATCAGGTCTTTGACACCACGGGCATACACGCCCACAGAAAACGACTTGCCCGCCGTTACCTGCTCGGTCACTTTGCCGCCATTTCCCGATCCCGTATCAAAATCAAATGACAAAGAAGCTGCACGGTTGCCACCGCCACCTGAGGCAGGGGGTATTGTTGCAACGGGAATGGGAATGGCAACAGACAGATTGACAAACTGGCTTCCGTCTTTCACCTCAAGCACATCGGGTTCACCATTGCCATCTGCATCCCAAAACCCACCGATCTGTCTGTCATCGGGCAAACTCAGGGTAACAAAAATGCCATATTTTCCCGGCGGCACATTGTCAAAACCAAACGTGCCATCCCGGCGAATGGTCACTTCTGCTGCCCGATTTTGATCGCTCAGATTGCCTAAAATCACTTTGCCTTTGGCAATACTTCCATTTTTGAGAACAATGTTTCCCGCAATAGAACCACCGGAAAATCGGGTGCGCGTTGTAAACGGAATCTCGATCACATCGTCCAGTTCTGCACCCGAAACACCCTGGGCCCAGAGCACCAGCAACACATAATCTGTATTGGGCTGCAAATTCACATTGGCCTCAACTCGGCGCGAATCATTAGGGCTGATGCGCAAATCCCGCCGAGGGTCAAACCCCTGAATCGCCGGCTCGATGCGCATGTCCAAAGCAAGCGTGCCCCGATGTGCTTGCAACGGCTCGGAAAATTGCAGGGCAATAGGCTGCCGTCCCGACCCCACACCTGTCTGGCCAGGACGAGGATTGCTGGCCGTCAGTTTGAGTTCTGAACCCAGTTTTACACCAATGCCAGAAACCACTGCGCCTTCGGCCACCTCAATAATAATGGGATCTCCGTTTTGATCCACATACCCACCAACCAGGCCAATGCCCTCACCATCTTTACCGCCCACGTCAAAAAACACAAACCCACCCACGACATAACGGCCTGCCGGAACACCCTCCATTGAAAACTCGCCCGATGCGGTCACGTCAAAAGCCACCCCCAGTCGGTCTTCTTCATCCCCTTCTAAATTCTCAAAATCCAGGTCTGCCGGAATGAGCCCAACAAAACCGATGCCATTGCGCAACACAGGGTCAAAAGTATGGCCCGCAGGCAAAATGAGATTGCCTGTTACCTTGCCCGTTGCAACTGCAGCACCCGTTGAAAACCGCACCTTGTAAAAATGATCCAGCCGGAAACCGTTTGTATCATAAGCATCGGCCAATACCGCCAGATAGGTCTTGTTTGGCTCAAGTGCCACATGCACAGAAAGGGTCATCCCATCTTTGCTCAGTTCGATATCTTCTTGCTCGATTTCCCCGCTCAACGGTGTTGGCAGCACCGTAATCCAGGCATAAACACCTTCATCATCATGGGATATTGGCCGGTTCAGCGTCATCGACAAAGTAGTGGTTGTTGGCACCCTTGCATCGCCGTTTTTAGGGCTTGATGACACGGCTTGAAGCGCTGGCAATTCCTCTGCCGTGGTGAAAATGCCATAAACATCATTGCCCTCTTCAAGAACGGCATAAACTTCATAAAAGGTATTGGGCTGTAACGTCATGCCAACGTGCAGTTCACCGGCAACAACTTTGGTAGTCAGCACAACATAGGCATTTTTATCACTATCGGAAGCGCCGGATTTGTACACATACACACTGACAAGATTCCGGGTATCTGAGGTCAAGGGCACATCAAAGCGCAGGCGCATGTCGGCATTGAGTCCCACACCAAAAGCCCGCTTGACGGGTTGTTCGCCTCTTGATGTCACAAATACGGCCTGTGTAATCTGTTCGGGAATTTGTTCACCCACACCGCGCAACACTTTGATCGTGCGGGCAAAAGGCAATCCAACACTGGTGGGCAAGGCCGTTACCTGTACACGAACACCGGGCACAATCGCCGACAAATTGATCCCTTCATCGTTGCGGTTAATCAAGCGCGTATCTGTATTGAAACCAAATGAAACGCGCAGTTCAAATCGATTCTGCTCAAAATCGACCCGACCCAGTTCACCCACAAACAAACCCCGTTCGCTGTCGGGTGATGGAAAAGGCGTGCCCACCGACAAAATTCGCATATCAATGGCCTGTGGTGGGCGGCCCGTTTCTTCGGCATGACGGGCCAAAATCACCAGCGGATTGCCCGGTCTTAAATCGCGCACACTCAAGGCCTGCCCTGTCGGCCCCACCACGCGGGTATTTGCATCAAAAGAAAATTGTGGGCCGGTCAAATCAATGCGCCCGCGTCCGCTTTGCACATTCACACTGAGCACTGTGCCGCTGATTTTGGGTGGGGTTTGTCGCCGAATGCCGATCACTTCAAAAGCAAAAATCCCCGCACTGCCCGCCTCTCCCGAAATGGAAATGGTATCGCCGGGCAAAAAATCGTCAATGTCGAGCAGATCCCCATCCGGCGTATAAAACAATGCCTCCGACACATCCACCTGCACGGGCTGTAGATCCGGGCCGAGAATAAAAAATGTTTCGTTTTCAAAATCGACCCGTTCTATGTGTACTTCTTCGATAAAAATGTCTTCGGCGTCTTCTTCAAGTTGTATTTTAAGATCTGAAATGCTTTGCCCTTTTTCAACAACAATCAAATCCTTAAAAATATCCGCTTCGCTTTCGGCCTCCGGATTGATGCCCTGAATCCCGATTAAATCGACATACCCTTCTGGCGTTTGCACCCCCAGTGATGCCACCAGCACATACCGGCCGTCTGGCACATAATCGAGTTTAAAATTCAGCGTGTCCCGATCCACAGAGGCAATTCGAACCCCTGCGGCAACCAATTCTTCCAGAGGATCATGTCCGTCATCTTCACCCTCAGACTGAAGCTGGGCCACGGCCTTTTTGGCCGCGCGTTTTAACCGCGCAATTTTCCCGGCAGCCTTTCCCGCTGTATTTTCACCTTCGCCCTCGGCAAAGATCTCCAGCAACGCCTCCGAATCCAGAAGCACGGCATACCCCTCTTCGGGAATTTGCACCCGTTTAAAATCTTCAGGCAACAGGGTTGCACCCGAAACCGTTGCATCCGACAGAGCGACGGTGCCAAAATAATACTTTTTTAGATCATCTATTGACGGTGTATGGTAATCACCGGCAATTAACTGATACGTCTGTCCTGCTTCAAGGGTGAAGGTGGCACTTATCGTTGTTCGATCACTGCTGAATTCAGGAACCGTTGAACTTTCAAGCAGCGATTGTGGCAGGGCGAAAATTTCCACATTCTCAAAATCTGGATAACCCTCCGAATTGATCGAAAATACCACCGGTGCGCTGAACTTTAACAAAACCTTGGCTGGCCCACTCGGCAAAACCGCATTTTTCACACCCGCGGCAAGGGTTGTATTTCCCAGTGTAAATGACACAACGGAAATGCTCTGGGTTGTCGGGGGCTGTTGGACTGGCACAAAACTGGCCGGATTTCCCGGATGTGTAACCCGAATATTTGGATCGCGCACCCCATCGCCATCAGGATCGCCCAGTTCCTGTCCATTGGATACCCCATCCCCATCCGAATCCAATCGCGCAAGCTCTGACCCCCAGAATTTTTCCGATCCACCAGGTGTCACGCGGGTCTCCACCGCACGCCCAAACGCATTTCTGGGCGTGCCACCCCCAGTTGTATGGCAGGTGTTGCACCCATCGGGTGCAACAGGCAGCATGGCCACGCGAAAAGAGCGAGCCTCTCCATTGTGCGGCCAACCGATCAACAAGCCAACAAGGAATAGCATCAAACCGACAGATCGCCATTGAGCCATAACGTCCTCCCGTTTCAAACAATGTAACAACGCGAAAATACTCAGCATGAAAACATCATCATCCCTTTTTACAATCAATGAAAGGTTTGATCACATTGAGATCCCGCTTCAAGCACCTCCGGACAGCATTCAAAAAACGGAATGTGATGCCCCCCATCCCATGCATCGGATTTCTGTCCGCGATAAATGTAATTGCCCAAATGATCATAAATGATTGCCTGATCGTCGGCACAAATTACAAGCTATCTATTCTACGGCGTGGATACATTTCGAATGACCGAGGAAGAACTCCAAAAGGATCTGGTCAGTGCTTGTTGTCATTAATAACACAAATAACACATCTCCTTTGCAATATCCCCACAATGTTGGGTCTTTTGTCAAAGTTTATCGGCAACTATTTGTTCTTTAATATTATATCCAATAGAAATCAAGGGCTTATTGCTACGCCGTGAGTGGTAAATTGGAAATTCGTCATACATACAAAAGTTCAGTGAATGCATCAGTCGGGCAACCATATATCGCAAATGCCTCTGGTGCACCAGCACCAGAGGCATTTGTTTGCCCATGAGAACCCAAAATGGCAATAAGTGCTTTCACAAACGGCAGATTTTGCAACTTTCCGGCATGAAAAATATTTTACATGAAAAATTATTCTTTAAAAAACAATAAGTTAAAAAATATTCTGAGTTTGGCATAGTCATTGCAATATTGATTTGTGCATCAGAATGTTTTATTTTTAAACAAAACACACCTACGGGGCTCAAAAAAGGGAGCAACCGATGCCAAAAGAAGAAGATGCAGAAGAACTACCAGCGAAAAAAAAGGTGGCTATTCTCATGATTGCCCTCGGTCAGGAAACCACCGCCGAGGTCATGAAATACCTGACAGACATTGAAATTGAACAGATTGCACAATCCATTTCCGAAATGGAAGTGGTTACCACCGAACAGGAAGACGAAGTTTTAGAAGAATTTGAGCAACTCCTCATCGCGGGCAAATACGTTTCGCAAGGGGGGCTCGATTTTGCCAGAGGTGCACTGGAAAAGGCCCTCGGACCGCGCAAAGCGCAACAATTGCTCGACCGCGTAACCAGCACCACCTCCAGCGGTTTTTACATGCTGCGAAACGTCGATCCCAACCAGATCATTCCGTTTATTTCCAAAGAACATCCCCAGACCATCTCGCTGATTCTCTCTCAGCTTGATGCCACACAGGCTGCTGGGGTGCTCAATGGCCTGTCTGAAGAAATGCAATCCGATGTGGCCTATCGCATTGCCCAAATGGAAAACATCTCGCCGCAGGTTTTGCGCGAACTTGAAGAGAGTTTGGCCAATGACCTACAGGCCATTTTGTCGGGTCAAATTACAGAAATTGGCGGGCCAAAAGCCGTGGCAGAAATCCTCAACCGCACAGGCCGATCGACAGAAAAAGCCGTGCTTGAGCGCCTCGATGCACAAGACCCCGAATTGGCTGAAGAAGTGCGCAACCAAATGTTCGTTTTCGACGACATTGCCAATTTGACCGACCGCGAAATTCAAATGGTCTTGCGCGAAGTGGATACCAAAGATCTGGCCATTGCCTTAAAAGGGGGCAGTCAGGAATTGCAGGATCGCATTTTTGGCAATGTGACGGAGCGCGTGGGCACGATGATCAAAGAAGAAATGCAGTTTTCAGGGCCGGTGCGCATGAGTGACGTGGAAGAAGTGCAATTGCGCGTCGTTCAAACCGTGCGCCAGTTGGAAGAAGCCGGGCAAGTGACGGTGGTGCGAGGCGATTCCAACGATGTGTTTGTATAGTTTTAAAAGGAATCTACGATTAAAAACAGCCCCTGGCGTACGCGTTAGGGGCTGTTTTTAATCGACCTATCGTGTTTCAGATAACAAATTGAATTTTTGGCGATAGATAATGGACGATGGTTAAAAGCGTGGTTTTGCCATCGTC
>CAXNEV010000221.1:0-6449 GCA_964200925.1 Candidatus Latescibacterota bacterium
AACAGGATTGGGATAAGTGGGACCAGAACCAAGAATCTTGACCTGGGCAATCTTCCGGTTGATCCGCTCGGCCATAACGCGATCGGTGCAAACAACCAGATCGCGTTCGAGTTCTTCAACCGAGGGCTGGGGTTTGAGAGGCAGTTCAACAAAAAAAGAAAACGCATCAATATTTTTAGGCAAATCAACCACATGGGGCTTCCAAATACCCAAGCTTGCGCCTGATTCAACCGCACCGGCATAAACCAGTTGTTGATTGGGTGGCAACATACCCGACAGGGTACTCAGCACGGCATATCCCAACTGGCGACCGTGGGCATCGGCCACGGCGGTATCGCCAACGTATTGATGGGCCGGTGACAATTCGCCCGAAGCCCCTTGCAAAAAGAGCATGGGGGCCTGCGTGTGGGTCTCAACAATTTCGCGTGCAGCACCAATATAATCCGGCGAAATGAGTTTGTTGTCCCAGGCCAGTGTGGTCGGATGACATGCGTAATTGACAATGCTGCCGAGAATCTTGCCATCGCTGTTTCGGGTCATGCGGCCCACAATCATGGTGCGATCGGGCATTTTTTCGGGGTTATATCCTACGACAAAACGATCGCGTTCGGGATCTTTTAAATCGCGATTCACTGCCAGGTCACACTGGCCTTTGGCCCAGGTGAGCGTTGCTGGACAAACAGAATCAAAAGCTTCGCGACATGATTGGCGCGTAGTTTCGGCAATCAATTCCAAATATGGGCCAATGAGGTGGCCACCGGGTTTGTCGGCATCGCTAATTGCAAGCGAACACGACGCATGAGTATGGCTCACATTAACAATAACACGCGCAGGGCTCAAATTGAGCTCGTAATGCGGAGCACCGCGCACCATAAATTCATCTTCAGGCACGCGAAACCACGATCCGTCAAATCCGACAAGCACAAGGGGGAAAGTTTTTTCGTTTTCTTGCAACACAACCGTGACCAACGACAGCGGTCGATGAATGCCTTCAGACACATCGTGTTTGGCAGCACCCCACTGCCGGGCATAAATGCCCACAGGAGGGGTAATGTCTTTTTGTGAAATGCCAATGAGGCCCTGAAATCCATGAATAGATTGTTGCAATGTCATGAAAATGCGATCTCCAATCGGTTGGTTTCGGGGGCATTGCCCAAATCGGGAATGGCGAGCAATTCGCCGCCGCGTTTGGACGATTCGTGGGCAATAAGGCCGGGAATGACATAACGCGCAGCATCCCAGACATTATTTGGTGGAATTTTTTTGGCCAGACAGGCGCGTACAAAATCATCAACGAGAAACTGGTGCGAACCGTTGTGCCCATTGGGCAACCCTTTAAACGCGGCTGGCAAACGGTGCACCGGGTGAATGGGCGCGGCACTGTGATGGGTGCCATCATCGGCTGTGACTTTGTCCATATCACTTTGAATGTGTGATGAAGGACGCCGGCAGGTGAGCAATGTGTCGAGGTTTTCTTTTTCGCTGCGGTTTTTGGTGAGCCAAACCGCCCCGGCGTTGTTGTGTTCAAAACTTCCGGCAGTGCCAAACATGGCCATTCTCACCGTGCCGGGGTGTCCAATGCGGCGAAATTCGTTGATGCGGGCACAACTGCCATCCGACATTTTGAAAAGCGCGCTTTCATTGCTGAAGCAATTGTGCCACAAGTTGGCATTGGGCGCATAAATGCCGTCTTCATGAGTGTCAACAAATCCCTGACAGGAAACATGGGTCATGTATGCATCGGTAACAGAAACAATCTGACTGGTGGAATGGGTGGGATAATACATCGGCGGCACCCCTGCCGTATCGCGCCAGTTTTCACCCCCGCGCCATTTGGCCACGTCATAAAGACCATGATCCCAATCGTGATAATATTCCCCTTCGGCATACACCACCTTCCCAAAAGCCCCTTTTTGAAATTGCTGGCGACAATAAATAACTTCCGGGTAATAATAACTGGTTTCGCCGATCATGTAAATATTGCCCGTTTGTTCAACGGCCTGCACGAGATTGCGAATCTCATCCATAGTGATGCCTGCTGGCACCGCAGACTAAACGTGTTTGCCCGCATTGAGCGCCTGAATGGCCTGGGGGCCGTGCAACCAATTTTGAGTGAAGATGGCCACAGCATCAACACCTGTCGCACACAAATGATCCAGCGACGGTGACGTATCGGGAATGCCGTGTTTTTCGGCATTGGTTTTGAGCTTTTCAGCGTCGAGATCACACAGCACAACTTGCTCAACACCAGGATGTGTTTTAAAAAGCGTAATAAAATGCTGGGCAAAAGCACCCGTGCCGACAATGCCAAGACGAAGGCTCATAGAAATTCCTTCATTTAATTTTTTTAAACCGTTTGAAACCACAGATACACACAGATCACAGGCGTTTATATCGAACCTACGCCCATCTTTGAAAAGGCAACATCATAACCATCCGTGTGAAGGCTCAAATTACCCGCCTTCTTCCACGGTTGCTTGTTTTTTTTGTTTCATCACGCCAACGGACAACGCTTGAAACCAAAACGTTCAATCGCTTTTAAAACCCGATGGTTGAGGTGCACCGCATGATCAAAAGTGTGTTTATCCACCGTAAGGCCAGGGCTGCGCACACCAGTATGGCGAATGATGCCGCGTTCGGCCAAGAGGTGTTTTTCCACCCTGAGATAAAATTCCATATTCTGAAGGGAATAAACCACCTGTGCGAGCAAATGGTCAAAAATATCGAGCGCACCGTCGAGATTGCCCAACACACCCAGATTCCACATGCGCTGCATCAAATCGGCATGTCCCAGGCCCGGCATCACACCCGCAATGCCAGAAGTAAACAGCTCGGGCAAATACATGCCGCCCCAGCCTTCAAGCACACCCACGCGATTTTGCGTGGCTTCGCCAATGGCGCGCAATTTGGGGCCGAGCAAGGGTTCTTCAAGTTTGATGTAGGCAAAGTTGGAACACTGATCGAGCAATTTGCGGCAAAAATCGGGCCCGGCAGTGGGGCCACCCGGGTTGAAATCCTGAATGAGAATGGGAATTTTTACGGCATTGCAAATGGTGCGGCAATAATTTAACAAATCGGGTTCCGTCAAACCAAACTGCCGGGGCAGGGCAAAGCTGATCAAATTTGTGCCGGCATCGGCATTTTTTCTGGCAAGCTCCGATGCATGGCGTGCCGACGGGTGATTGGATTGGCCCAGCACCGGGATTCGACCCTTTGAAGCCTGAACAGCCGTTTGCACCACAGCGAGGCGCTCGGCTTCAGAAAGTTTGTAAAACTCACCCGCATAAGCAGGCAAACATACCCCGCCAATGCCAAAAACAATGGCTGCTTCAACCTGTCGGGTGATGTCGTCGTGAACAATGTTTTCTTTTTCGTCAAACGGTGTGGACAGAACGGATACAACGCCGGATAGTTTTACAGTCTGCATAGGGTCTCTCACCATGTGTGATTGTTTGAAATTTTCCATTCACCAATAATTACCATCTCGGATTGCCCACCTGAACATCCGACCTTGGCGCTTCAAGAATGCCACCGGTTTTGAGAATGTGATCCTGAATATCGCTGATGGACAATTCGCGTGGTGTTTTTCCCAACTGAACAGCCTGCGCAGCGGCAATGCCTGCGGCCTGGCCCATGCCCATAGCCGTAGCCGTGACACGGCTGGAAGCAAGGGCTTCAGAAGTGGCCGAATGACAGCGCCCGGCCACCAGGAGATTGTCACATCCTTTGGGCAAAAGTGTACGGTACGGAATATCATAGGGCGGTGTCCACGGAATATCGTGATAACCCGCCCGATGAGCCGGGTGTTTGTCGAGTCGCCACGCGCCAATAACCACCACATCACTGTGACAGCGACCTTCGCGCACATCTTCACCGGTAAGCACATAATCGCCCACAATGCGGCGCGATTCGCGAGCACCGGCTGTCGGTCCAGAAGTCATAAAATAGGCATCTTTGAATTCACTGAGTTCTTTTTGCCAGTTTTCAAACATCGTCCAGGCATCTTTGCGGCCCTGTATTTCGGCATTTGTCCAATCTTGTGGATTGGTGTTATCTCCAGGATACCGCGTGGCATTAAAATACACATCGCGCCCCGAAAACGTAGCGGGATAGGGGCCTGCATACAGTTTGAGATCGCCGCGTTTTTGAACGTTTTCAAGCACAGCCGCGCAGCGACGGCGCAACTCAAAAGACGGTTCGAGGTAGGCAATTCGAAAATGCAGACTCATGGGTTGCAAAGATTCGGCTTTTTCAAACGGCACACCCGCCCAAGCAGCCACGTCACCATCACCAGTGCCATCGATAACAATTTTGGGGCGAATGGCAGTAAGCCCACTTTTGTTGCTGACAACAACGGCATCGATGTGCTGGCCGTTGGCAATCACATCGGCCACCTGCGTATGGTAGAGAATTTGCACACCTGATTCCTGCAAAATGGCATCGGCAGCGCGTTTGAACCGTTCGGGATCACAGCGCGGAATCACGCGTTCGGGGTGCATCTCAACAAAAGAGAAATCGCCGTTGACGTTGTAGCTCAGTTTGGGCCCCTCGTCGGGTTTGATCACGCCCATGCGTTCGAGCATTTCAAAAACAATGCCACCCACAACGGGTTGCCCGGTACGCTCATCGACAAAACCGTCAAAAGCCGAGCCGATGATAGCGGTAAAAAATCCACCCGCAAAACCATTGCGTTCAACCACGAGAGTAGAAACACCGGCACGAGCAGCAGAAACAGCCGCGCCAATACCGGCCAAACCCGCACCGCAAACGAGCACATCGGGTGTGGCAGTCACAGGAATTTGTTTGGAATACGCAAACATCATGTCTCCATAAAATCTTTTGGAACCACGGAGGGTTTGGGCAGTGCCTGTACAAAAATATGTGCTTGTATTCGGTTTTTCCGATCTTCGACTGTAAAGCTTTTATCTGTGTCCATCTGTGGTTGCATTTCATTTTTATACAAAATAAAACGCCCAAATTTTTTTAACAGCGGCAATGGTCTGGTCGATATCTGCATCGGTATAACGTTGATCCACAGGCAAACGCAGACAGGTGCGCTGTAAAGCATCGACATTGGGACAGGAATCAATATCATACGTGGTATTGCGCCAGAAAGTGGGCACGGTGTCGGTAAGTGGGTAGTATTTTTTCGTTTGAATAATTTCGGTGCGCAAAATATTGCTCACAGCCGCCAGACCTGTATCGATGCGCACACCTTCGGCGCGAATGGCAGCGGCCAGTTCATCGCGAGTGGGTTTATCTCCCGTGTATTTTGCCGCCAAGGGCCAGTAAGATGGCTGACTACCTTCAAAGATGTGAGGCAATTCAAGATGGGGCAAACCACCCAATTCTTCATAATAGCGTTTGACAATTTTTGCCCGGCGGGCAACGAGGGCTTCCAATTTGTGCAACTGCGCAATGCCAACGGCGGCCTGCAAATTCGTTGGGCGATAGTTGAGGGCAAAAAACGGAATGGGCTGTTCGCCGCGTTTGATATCTGCACCGCGCAGATAGGTTTTGTCGCGAAACAGGCGGGCAATGCGAGCGGTTTCATCGTCATTGGTGGTCACAAACCCCCCGTCACCCGTTGACATTTGTTTGGACTCATTCATCGAAAACCCACCGGCATGGCCAATGCTGCCCAAAAAACACCCGCCATAAAGACCGCCATGACCCTGGGCACAGTCTTCGAGAATTTTGACACCCGACTCCAGAGAGATATTCATAAAGGTGTCCATATCACACGGCAGGCCCGACATATGAACAGTAATAATAACTTTGGTGCGGTTGGTGATGCGAACCCTCACACTGTCGGGCGAAATAAGCCGGGTGTGCGGGTCGATGTCGGCAAAAACGGGAATGGCATGCTGGGCCAAAATAGCGGCAGTTGTGCCCATATCGGTCATGGGATTGGTGATGACTTCGTCGCCTTCACTCACGCCAAGCGCGGCCAGGGCAGTGTGCAAAGCAGCCGTGCCGGAAGTGACCATGACCACATGTTTCACATTGAAGGCGCGAGCCACTTCGTTTTCAAAATCGGCCACCATGCCATCGGTACCCATCAAGCGACCGCTGTCGAGCACCTTATTGAGCAGCGCGCGTTCTTCTTCGCCATAGCGATTGGCATTGTTATACGGCGTGGGTTTGGCTTTGGGGCCACCGTGGATGGCGAGTTTTTCCATGGCCTGTCTCCCGAGATCTTAAATGTCGAAAAATTTCACAGCCGTGTTTATAGAGATCTTCAGATAAAGATTTGAAATATGTGAAAAACTGACGATAGACAATTGACTATAGACGATGGAAAAACCCTGCTTTAAACCATCGTCCATCGTCCATTGTCCATCGTCAAAAATTCAAGATTGTTATCTGAAAGTCTATATAACCAGGGTAAGCGAGACAATAGCAAGCCCCACGCCTGCTATTGCCGGACGCGCAAGACGTTCTTTCCA
>CAXNEV010000222.1:0-6435 GCA_964200925.1 Candidatus Latescibacterota bacterium
CAAACCGAAACCGAAAAGGCCTGGACATGGGGGCCTTTTAACCAACGCGCCATGTTGCTCAATGGCCTGTCTTATCACCAACAACAAAAATATCCCGAAGCCATTTCTGCCTATCAAACCGCACAGCACTACCATCCCAACGATGGCCACGATGCATTGGCTTCGGTTTATGCGGCTTTGGGCAAATGGGATTTGGCCGTCAACCACTATCGCGCCGAATGCAACCTCTACCCCAAACTGCCCGATACCTGGTTGAACCTGATCCATACCTATGAACAACTTGAACAAATCGACAATGCCACAAACATCGCAAAACAGGCCCTTGAACAGGGCATTCGGTCTGCAGAACTGATGATGCGTGCAGGGCATCTTTTTCAGCTTCAAAACAACCTCGAAAAAGCCCTTGAAGCCTACGGGCAGGCACAGCAGTTGGATCCGCAAAATCCCGTTGTTTTTAACAATATTGGCGCAATTTTGGTGCGGCAAAAAAAATACCCCGAAGCAGAAAAAGCCTATCTACAGGCCTTGCAATTGCAGCCCGATTATTCGCGTGTTTATCACAACCTCGGCGATTTGTATGCCAGCATGGGTGACACAACAAAAGCCCTAAAAGCCTATGCCATGTTCATCCAGGCATGGCAGGGCAACCCACGTTTTGCAAAACTTGCCGAACAAAAAATAAACGCCTTAAAAAACACAGCCCCCAAATGATCTATATCTCGGCTCCCATTGTTCGCAGAATCGCCTTGCTGACCTTTATGGCCCAGGTCATTGTTGTCCCACTGGTCTATTGGTCCACCCAGTGGGACTATGCGCATGGCCCCAAACTCATTGTGTTGCAAGTTCTGCTGGCCATTGCACTGGGCACCTGGTTATTCTCAACAGATCGCCAGATGTTTCTGCCGCACCTATCCCTTCCGGCTTTGTTATTTGTTTTTGTAGCCCTCGTTTCATCATGTTATGCCATTAATCCCATGGCCAGCCTTCAGGAAGCCGCCAAACTAATAACGGGGTTTATGGTCTTTCTTGTGATCGCCAACCATGTGTCACCCATTGGCATACCACTCCTGCTCACAGCCAGTTCCTGCACGGGCATCCTTGTTGCCATGCTGGGCATAGCCGATCATATAAACTGGCGTCCTTTCTCCATCCCATCGGCGGGTTTGCCCAGTGCCACGCTCGGTTTTCGCAATATCGCCGCCATGTATCTCATTCAAAATCTGCCGCTATCGGCTGCCATGTTTGTTCTGGCGCGCTCCCCCAAAACCGCCTGGATACATGCCATCGCCATGGCTTTTATGGGGGCATTTCTCATTCACACCCGCACCCGAGGGGCATGGCTGGGGTTTGCCTTTGCCATCGCCTTCACAGCCCTGTTGTGGTATCTGGCCAACAGAGGCAGGCATTTCCCCATGCCATCATTCAAAAAAAAACGCCTGCCCGCCATTGCAACCATCGTTCTGTTGATAGGTCTGTCTGCGCTGCCTTCCGGTTTGGGCAAAGTGGGGCCTCAAAGCATCGACGAAAAAAAAACCACCGTTTGGGCGGCTTTGTCATCCATTGTCAGTCCAGGTGGGGATCGCGGGCGATTGCTCATGTTGCAACAAACCATCCCATTAATACGCGACCATCTTTTTTGGGGTGTGGGCCTGGGCAATTGGGCGGTGGTTTATCCCAAATACGACGGCGGTGCCTTTATCACCTTTGATGCAGCCCCGGAAAATCCCCACAACGACCCTTTGGGCATTCTGTCGGAAACCGGCCTAATTGGATTTTCGTTTTATGTTTTGTTTATACTTGCCGTCATACACACCGCCTACCGTTTGATGCAAACGCCCAGCGTGTATGCGCGCTGTCTTTCAGCCGCTTGTCTGGTGAGTTTTTTATCAATTTTAGGCCACAGTTTTTTCGATTTTCCACGAGAACGTGTCACCTCTGTTTTTTTCTTCTGGCTGGTCGCCGGTTTTTTTGCCGCTTTGCACAAAAAAAACATCCGACTGTCTGCCCCATCAAGCAGCATAGCCCTCATTCTGCTTTTTTTATTATCCCTATTGCAAGTGGCATTTACCACCCAATTGCTTCGTTTTAATGATCACATGTATCGCGCCATTCAGGCCGAGCGCATCGGCAACTGGTCCATCGTATCAACCGAAACAGCTCTCGCCCGGCAAATCGGGCTCTTTCACCCCGATGCCGTTTCTTTGGGGGGATATGCTTTTAATGTTCAGGGGCAATTTGAACAGGCATACCACCTGTATCACAAAACAGAAAAATACAGGCCCTATGACATTCAATTGCTCAATGGACAGGCCATCGCAGCCCAAAACCTGGGCAAATTTGACGAAGCCCAGAACACCTATCAGGAAATTCTTGCGCTGATTCCTTCTTTGCCCGATGTACGCTACAACCTGGCCGGGCTTTATTTGCAAACGGGACAGCCCCAAAAAGCCGCCCTGGAATACCAGCGTGTTTTGGAAACCGAAACATCATCCCTCGATCTTTATTATCGCATTGGACAATCTCATTTGCTGGCGCAAAACCAGCAGGCCGCCATACAAATTTTCAAACAGGCCTACCAGGTCATGCCCACATCGGGCATGGCGCATATTCAGCAAATCGAACAGCTTTACCAAGCCAATCGCCGCGCCGATCTTGCCGCACACTGTTATGCCATTTTTCTGCAATACTGGCCCGGTGATGCAAAAGAAATCGCCCAGCAGCGCCTGACACAACTTCAATCGCAGAGTAGCCGACCATGACAAAACAAGAAACAGTTGGACACAACCTCATCGTATATGCCACCTGCCTGATTTTGGGATTGATTCCGTTGGCATTTTCCTATGGCGTTTATGAATATGCCCTGTGGCCCAAACGCCTCGTGTTTTACATCGGCATCTGTTTGGCCTTATTGGGATGGGCAATCAAAACAAATTGGGGAAAAAATTTGCGCCTCGTTTCTCCAAATCCTTTTGTGCCAGTGGGTTTATTTGCCATCTGGAGCATCTTGCAAATCGCCAATTCAACCCACCCCCTCGACAGCCTTATCGAAGTGTGTTATGTGCTCGAACTCCTCGCCTTTTTTTTCATCCTTGCAAACAATTTTTCCGACCGCGACCTGCCACCTGTTTTGTGGACCACAACCCTCGTCGGCGGTCTCATCGGACTAATCGGCATTTTGCAATACCACAACCTCGCCTTTGTCCATCTCCCCACCAACGGACAGCCCAGCGCCACATTCGGATATCGCAACTTTGCCGCCGTCTATCTGGTTGCTGTTTTGCCGCTGGTCGCCTTTCACTTTCTAACCGCACAAAAACACCTGCACCAAATCGTGTCGTGGGTTTCGGGTCTATTGATGTTTCTCTATTTAATCTATACCCGCACCCGCGCATCTTGGGTTGGACTTGGCGTGGGCAGTTTGCTAATTGTGCTGTTTGTGGTCACACAAAAAACCCATCGCGCATCTTTTTTTGCAGCCATCCAGACCTCAGTTCAGCGATTCCATAAAATTTTATGCCTCTGTGGCCTGGTTGCAATAGGCCTGTTGGCACCTTTAAGCCCCAAATTCACCGACACGGGCCTTCAACGTTTTGACGACAAAAAAGACAGCCTCACAACCACCGCAACCTCTATTTTTTCCGGAACAGGCGACCGCGGGCGATTGCAAATGTGGGCCAACACCCTGTCCCTGATTGCCGATCATCCGCTGCTGGGCGTAGGGCCAGGCGGTTGGAAACGCATCTATCCGGCCTATGACAATGGCGTGATGATTCGAAAAGATTCGGCACCCGTGCGTCCGCACAATGACTATTTGTGGATCGCATCAGAATATGGGCTGTTGGGTTTGGGCATGGTGGTCTGGTTTTTTATCCTCATTTTTGGTGCGTTGTACAAACAAGGTCAACAAACCCATGCAACACGACCCCTTACTGTGGCTCTGTTTGCCATAAGCCTTCTATCCGTTTTTGGCGATGCGTGTTTCAGTTTTCCCAAAGAACAACCCGCCCCCACAGCCTACATGTTTTGCATCTGTGGTTTGATTGTCGCCTATCAGCAAGCCACAACAAAAACGATACGCCCCATTTTATCCCGATTGTTGCTCATTGGTTTGTTTGCCCTTTCATCGGTTGCAACCGTGCTGGTCTGGCATCAGATTCGGTTTGACATGCACTATCTCAACGCGCTGATCGCCGAAAAAGACGACGACTGGAACACCGTCATGGATGAGGTTGACAAAGGCCTGTTTTATGGCTCTTTCCGCTCCCACATGTGGATTATCAAAGGCCGTGCCAAAGAGCGGCAAGGGCACTATGACCAGGCCGAAGCAGCCTATTTACAAGCCTTAAGTTATGCCCCGTATTCCTGGCATGCACACAATGGGCTGGGCATTGTTTACAAACGCCAGGAAAAATTTGACCTATCACTTGAACACTACAACAAAGCCCTCGCCTATTTTCCCGGTGAAAACAATTCCAGCGCCATCCAGATCCGCACCAATCTCGGCGCACTTTACACCAGCATGGGCCAAACCCAACTGGCCGAACAGGAATATCGCGCCATTCTCAAAATTGACCCCAGAGATCCCGGGACCAGCAACAACATGGGCAATCTCTTCAAAGCCCATGGCCAACTCGACAGCGCTGAAGTGGCCTACCAAGTTGCCCTGCACTCCGATTCAACGCTGGTTCAGGCCCACTTTAACCTATCCGATCTTTACCTAAAAAAAGGACGCCTCACCGACGCCCTTATTCATGCACAAATGGCCGCAAAATTGCAGCCCGACAATGCCCGCATTCACTGGAATTTGGGGCGCATCCAGGAAGTCAATCGCCAGCTCAAAGAGGCTCTAAAAACCTACCAGCATGCCATTGACACCGACCCGTCATTTGCCCAGCCCTATTTTAACATCGGCAACCTGCTCTTTGATTTCAAACTATATGCAGAAGCCCAGCATGCCTATCACAATTTTGTCGATAAATGGACAGGCGATGCCTCGTATGTACAGTTTGCCAACAACCGCATCCTTTTGTGTCAGGATTATTACCGCCGCCAGCAGGCTTGGAGAACGAACAAAGCGGAAACTCCTTGAAGGTTTTCCGCTCATAAACAATTATAATTTATGTATCTAAAAAAAATTTCGAAATCCCTTAAACCGGCGGGATTTCTGATCGTGGTATTCCACAACCACCACAGACAGCACCCCCAGCACCACCAGTGAAAAACCAATAAAAGGAATCAACCAATAGCCCATATAACCCCCTTTCATCATCAAAAAAATGGCATCTATTCCTCATGATCGGCACCCCGTATCCCAATATTGAGCATGAGTTTCCAAAACAGTTTTTGAGAAAGAGGTTGTGCAAATATCTGTAGATTGTTAGATTAGAAAACCTGAAATCATTTTAAATGCAAATCGCGTAAGGAGGTGAAACCCGCTTGCCCAAATTACAATCATCCAAAAAACGTCTGCGCCAGTCCGAAAAAGCCCGTTTGCGCAACAAGGGTGTTCGGTCGCTTTTGCGTTCAACGCTCAAAAAAGTGCTTACTGCAACCAACAAAGCCGAAGCCGAAGTTCTGGTTCATCAGGCACAGTCCGTCATTGATAAAACCGCACAAAAAGGCGTGATTCACGCCAATGCAGCCGCGCGTTACAAATCAAAAGTCACGCGTCATGTGGCGGCCATACAAGCCTAAAAAAAGCCCGGTGTTGATCACCGGGCTTTTTTTATCCAAACAAAAACGTTCCCAAATACCGTTCTCCTGTGTCGCATAAAATAGTCACCACCCGCTGATCAGGTGACAATTCTTTGGCGACCAAAACAGCCGCATATACGGCGGCCCCCGAAGAAATGCCCGCCAAAATCCCTTCTTCTCGCGCCAAACGCCGGGCCATCGTGCGCGCTTCCGAATTTGACACCGCAATCACCCGATCCAGCAACTCCCGATTTAACACGGCCGGAATCATGCCGGCCCCCAACCCATCAATTTCTGTAGGGCCAGGCGCACCTCCCGACAATACCGCCGAATCCTTGGGCTCTACCCCCACCACCATCACAGCAGGATTTGTTTCTTTTAAAACCTCTCCAACACCCGTAATCGTTCCCCCTGTGCCAACCCCTGCAACAAATGCATCGGGGGTGCCGTTTAATTGTGTCAGAATTTCCCGTGCGGTGGTTTGCCGATGAATTTCGGGATTGGCCGGATTTTCAAACTGTTTTGGCATAAAACTGTCGCCGTATTTCTTTTTGAGCTCTTGTGCTTTTTCAATGGTGCCTCGCATGCCTTCATAAGCCGATGTTAACACAACTTCTGCCCCAAATGCCTTCAGCAATTTTGTGCGTTCAGCACTCACGCCTTCTGGCATGGTAATAATTAACCGATACCCTTTCACAGCCGCAACCATAGCCAGCCCAATGCCCGTATTTCCACTGGTGG